>JAEUQQ010000610.1 GCA_016789685.1 Acidobacteriota bacterium
TGGCGGCGGCTGCTGCCGCGCGCCGCACGCTCCACCGGACGGCCGCGACGCCGTAGGGGCGCGGCATGACGCGCCCTGGAGCGCGTACGCACCTGCGCCAGGCAGCGTCGGCGCTAGAGATGCTGCTGGGCGTCGGCCGCCGTCGTCGCGGGACCACGCGTGTGCTGCGCGATCGCGTCGCGTGCGGCATCACGCCCGCCAAGCCCGAACGCCAGGGCGAGCCCGAGCATCAACGCCCCGAACGCTATCGAGAACGCGGTGAGCACGATCACGAGCGGCACACCGACCTGCGCCAGCGCGGTGAGCACGGTGATGGCGATCACCACGACCCGCAGGGCGGTGGCCATCAGGCGGGCCGAGGGCAGCCCGGCATTGAAGGCCGCCAGCAGCGTGGCCTTCCACAGCACGTGCGATGCGAACACGCCGATCACGACGATGAGCGAGGCCCTGGCGATCTGGACCAGGAAGGCGAACAGGTCAGCACGCGCGTGTTCGAGGCCGGGGAGCTGCATCGTCTCCACGGCCTGCGCGACGAACGTGAGCCAGGCGCACCAGAACGTGGCCCCGGCCAGCAGGCGCGATGTCGGCGGCAGTTCGGCGAGTCGCAGGGCCTCGGCCAGCGCGACCCGCTCTGACAGGCGATCGACCGGCACCAGCGACAGGCCCTGTCGCACCACCCATGCAGCGGCGCGCGCGATCACCCACCCGAGCACGACGATGCCCACGGCCACGCCCAATCGCGGGACGAAGGTCGTCACGGCGGCAGCCAGTTCTCCGAGGGCCTCACGCAACGCGACGATCATCTCGGTCAGCATCGGAACCTCCAGGTTGCCTGTCACTCCTCGCGCGCCTGCCCGGCAGCACGCCATCTGCACCGCGCCGAGGCATCTCGGTGTGTCGGCCGATCGACGCCCGCATCACGGCTCGCCGCCACTGCCCGCCGTGCCACGGAGCCGCAATCCGACGGCCCGTTCCAGGGCGTCGATGCGGCGCCGCACCTCGCCGGGCGGCAACCCGCGCGCATCGTGCATGAAGCCCGCGACCCGCCCGAGATAGATCGGTACCACCTGCATCGCCAGGTCGTCGGGGCGCGCATGCGTGCACGACGCGCGCGCGGCGTGCACCAGCACCGCGGCCCAGACGTCGTCGTCCACGCGCACGACCGGGGCGGCCGCTGCACCAGCCAACGCCTCGACGATCTCGGGCGGCAGCACGCTGCGCCAGAGTGGCGCGAGGTCACGCGCCGCATCGCGGAACACCCGAGCGAGGTCGTCGAGGGCCCACTCGGGCTCCGCGGCGTCGCCCGACGACACGCGGCGCGTCACGGGCGCAGCCATCGGTGCCGCGCCCGCGGGGCGCCCGACCAGCTCGAGGCAGCGCCACGTGGCCCGCAGGACCTGCTGGACGGCATCGCGCAGCGACACGCGCGCGCCGGCCGGCGGCGTGCGCGGCCGCGTCGCAATCTGCATCGTCTCTGCACCGCTGGCCAGCACGAACGCGCGGAGCCAGAGGTCGATGCCCGGGCGCAGGGCGTCGTCGTTCCACGCGGGCTGTCCGAGCAGCCCTGGCAGCGTCTGCAACGACATCGCGATGTCGCCGCCCAGCGGATCCTCGAACGTCGCGCCGCAGGCGCCGGCGAGCAGCGGGCGCACGACCTGCGTCACGAGCGGGCCCTCGCGCGGATCACGATCGGGTGCCAGCACCGCCACGTCTGCGGAAGCGTCGAGCACCGGCGCCAGCAGCGAGGCAAACACGGCCGGTGACGCTTCGGTCGCGTTGGCGTCGACGACGAGTACCGCGCGCGCCTGCAGCAGCTCGGCGACCGCGACGATCGTCCTCAGTGCGGCCGGCTTGCCGGGCAGGCCGTGGTAGGGCGCGACGATCCGATGGATGGTGCGCAGCGAGTGCGACGCCATGACGGGCGCCCCGGCCGTCGCGCGCAGCACCTGGTCGGTCGTACCGTCGGTCGACCCGCCGTCGGAGTTGAAGACGAGCACGCGGCGGAACCCGACCGCCGCGGCCGCGGCCTGCTCGGCCGCGGCAACGACCTGACCCACGGTCGCCGCATTGTCGAGCGTGGGCACGCCGACCACGATGTCGGCCTGGCCGGCCGCCACGAGCTGCCGGATCACCTCGTCGGGGAGCAGGGTGGTGGGGGAACGCCGGCCGGCGGTCACAGCCATCGCAGCCTGAACCAGAACGTGCCGTACGGGCCCAGCGACAGGACGTACGGCGTTGCCTGCACGCGGGGGAAGATCGATCCCCCGAACATCTCGACCGGAATCGCCCCGTCGTGCGCGCCGAGGTCGAGTTCCGCGCACTGCGCCGTGCTCGACAGGTTGAGCACCACGAGCACGGTCTCGCTGCCGAGCGTGCGCGTGAAGGCGAGCACGCGGTGGTTGGCCGGGTGCAGCACCACCATGTCGCCGCGGCCGAAGACGCGCGACGTCTTCCGCACGCGGATGAGGCGCTGCATCCAGTACAGCAGCGAACTGCCGTCGTGACGCTGCCGCTCGACATTGACGGCCTGGTATCCGTAGACGGGGCTGGTGACCAGCGGCAGCCAGAGACGTTCGGGGCTGGCGCGCGAGAAGCCCGCGTTGGTGTCCCCATCCCACTGCATGGGCGTGCGGACGCTGTGCCGATCCCCGAGATGGATGTTGTCGCCCATCCCGATTTCGTCGCCGTAGTAGACGAAGGGGCTGCCCGGAAGCGACATCAGCAGCGTGGTCATCAGCTCGATGCGGCGGCGATCGCCGTCGAGCAGCGGTGCGAGGCGCCGGCGGATGCCGACGTTGATCCGCGCCTGCGGGTCGGCGGCGTACTCGCTGTACATGAAGTCGCGCTCGACGTCGGTCACCATCTCGAGCGTCAGCTCGTCGTGGTTGCGCAGGAAGACGCCCCACTGGCATGTGTCGGGAATGGGCGGCGTGCGATCGAGGATGTCGACGAGTGGCTTGCGGTCTTCGAGGCGCACCGCGAGGAACATGCGCGGCATCACCGGGAAGTGGAAGGCCATGTGGAACTCGTCGCCGTCGCCGAAGTACGGGCGCACGTCCTCGGGCCGCATGTTGGCCTCGGCCAGCAGCAGGCGCCCGGGCGCGTGCGCGTCGAGACGGCGCCGCAGCTCCCGGATGACGTCGTGCGTTTCGGGCAGGTTCTCGCAGGTCGTGCCCTCGCGCTCGACGAGGTAGGGCACCGCATCGACGCGGAACCCGTCGACGCCGAGGTCGACCCAGAACTGCATCACCCGCCACATCTCGTCGCGCACGGCGGGGTTGTCGTAGTTGAGGTCGGGCTGGTGGCTGAAGAACCGGTGCCAGTAGTAGGCCTTCGCCACGGGGTCCCACGTCCAGTTGGATCGCTCCGTGTCGCAGAAGAGCACGCGCACGTCGCGGTAGCGGTCGTCGGTGTCGCTCCACACGTACCAGTCGCGGTAGGGATTGTCGGGCGCACTGCGGGCCTGCTGGAACCACGGGTGCTGATCGGACGTGTGGTTGAGCACGAGTTCGGTGATGACCCGGAGGCGCCGTCGATGCGCTTCGTCGAGGAACGCCCTGAAGTCGTCGAGCGTGCCGTAGCTCGTGTGAATCGCGCAGTAGTCGGCGATGTCGTACCCGTCGTCGCGGAACGGCGACGGGTAGATGGGCTGCAGCCACAGGCAATCGACGCCGAGTTGCTCGAGATGGTCGAGGCGCGACGTGAGGCCGCGGAAGTCGCCGAAGCCGTCGGCGTCGCTGTCGACGAACGACTTCACGTGGAGCTGGTAGAAGACCGCATCCTTGAACCACTCGGTGGCAGCCATGACGCTCCGCGTTGTGCCGCTGTGCGGCGGGGCCGGACGCGCGCCGAGACCGTTCGCGCGTCCGGGGGGGTGTGAGACCCCATTGAACCGGGGCCGGCCGATCCGACGCAAGCTCGAGCACAGCGCACCGGTGTCATCGGCCCGCGGGCGCGGCGTCTGCACGGCAGGATAGGATGGACCCGATGCACAACGTGGATCTCATCCTCACGCTTGCCGGAGGCCTCGGTGCGGCCCTCGTCTTCGGCTACATCACGCAGCGGTCTGGCCTGTCGCCGATCGTCGGTTACCTCCTCGCCGGCACCCTCGTCGGCCCGCACACGCCGGGCTTCGTCGCCGACGCGGCGATGGCCGAGCAGCTGGCCGAGGTCGGCGTCATCCTGCTGATGTTCGGCGTCGGGCTGCAGTTCCATGTCGAGGAACTGCTGGCCGTGCGCCGGGTCGCCGTGCCGGGGGCTGTGGCGCAGAGCCTCGTGGCCACCGCGCTCGGTGCCGTGATTGCGCACGAGTTCGGCTGGTCGTGGTCGTCGGGCATCGTCTTCGGCATGGCGCTGGCCGTGGCCAGCACCGTCGTGCTCGTGCGCATCCTCGCCGACAACCGCGACCTGCACACGCCGACGGGGCATATCGCCGTCGGCTGGCTCGTCGTCGAGGATCTCTTCACCGTCGTGGCCCTGGTGCTGCTGCCGGCGGTCTTCGGGCGAGGCGGCGGCGGCGCCAGCCATCTCGCCATGGCGCTGCTGCTGACGCTGCTGAAGGTGGCGGCGCTCGTGGCGTTCACGGTACTGGTCGGCAACCGCGTGATTCCCTGGCTGCTCGATCGTGTCGCCGCCACGCGGTCGCGCGAGTTGTTCACGCTCGCGGTGCTGACCCTGGCGCTCGGGATCGCGGTCGGTTCGGCCGTCGTGTTCGGTGTGTCGATGGCGCTCGGCGCCTTCCTCGCCGGCATGGTCGTGGGCCGATCAGACTACAGCCTGCGCGCCGCGTCTGACGCGTTGCCGATGCGCGATGCGTTCGCGGTGCTGTTCTTCGTGTCGGTCGGGATGCTGCTCGATCCACGCGCCCTCGTCGATCATGCGGGCCTCGTCGTCGCGACGCTCGGCGTCGTGATGATTGGCAAGCCGCTGATCGCGCTCGCCCTGGTGCGCGTGCTCGGGTATCCGTTCAAGGTGGCGGTGTCGGTGGCGATCGCCCTCGCGCAGATCGGCGAGTTCTCGTTCATCCTCTCGACGATTGGCCGCGACCTCGGCCTGTTGACCGCCGAGGCGAGCAATGCGCTGGTGGCGGCCTCGATCATCTCGATCGTCTGCAATCCGCTGCTCTACCGGATGGTGGGCACGATCGATCGTTTTGCCGCCGCGCGGCCCTGGCTGTGGGCGATCGTCAACGGCAGCGCGGGGGCCGAGGCGCACGTGGCGACGGCCGTGCAGCGCGCAGTCGCCGACCCGCGACACCGCGCGGTCGTGGTGGGCTATGGGCCGACCGGCCGGACGGTGACGCGGTTGCTTCGCGAGAATGACGTGACGCCCATCGTCGTCGAACTCAACATCGAGAGCGTCCGCGAGCTGCGCGAGCAGGGCATCGACGCCGTGTACGGCGACGTAACGCAGCGCGACACGCTCGTCGCCGCCGGCCTGGCCGCGTCGGGCACGCTCATCCTGACCTCGGCCGGATCGAGCGACGTACGCGAGGTCATCCGGATGGCGCGCGAGATCAACCCGGGCATCAACGTGCTGGCGCGCGCGACCTACCTGCGCGATCGTGCGGCGCTCGAGGCCGCGGGTGCCGACGGCGTGTTCACCGGCGAAGGCGAGGTGGCGCTCGCCCTGACCGAGGCCATCCTCGCGCGCCTCGGGGCGAGTCCCGACCAGATCGACCGCGAACGCGACCGGGCGCGTCGTGACCTGTTCGGCGCGGCCCGGCCCGCGACCGCGGAGTAGTGCACGAGCAAACGGGAGGGGCGATGGTGATGCGTACGCTGGCCGTGGTCGAACGCAAGGACAACGGCCAGCGCTGGGACGTCTCGGTGGTGCGCCTGCCCTGAAACCTGCTACTGCCTGGCGTTCATCGCCCAGCCGATGTTGCCGTCGGCGTCCTGCATGGTCACCGTCACGGGCGCCTGTTCCCCCGACGCGACCTTCGCCGTGCAGTCGAACGTCTTGCCCGGCTCGGTGGCCCGGTACTTGGCGCCGCCGCACGAGACGGTCGCGTCGACCGACAGTTGTTCCTTGAGGCCACCGACGACCGACTGCTCGACGATGGAGAGATCGAGCAGGCCGTCGGTCTTCGTGACCTTCCAGTTGATGCCGCCGTCGGCGTTCTCCTGGGTGACGGTGACTTCGAGCGCGCCGCCCATGGTGGGCTTCACCGCGCAGGTGAACGTGTCGCCCTGCTTGATTTCGCGCATGTCGGGGCAGGTGACGGCGCTCACGTCGAGCGTGGTCTGTTCCTTGACCCCTTTGCTGATCGCGGCGTTCACGGCGTTCATGTCAAGGTTGCGGGTGCACGCAACCGACGCGAGCAGCAGGCAGATGGGCAGCACACGGCGCATGGGAACCTCCAGGGCGGACGATCGGCGCGCCCGCTCGGGCGCACGTGGTCACGGGGCGCGGAAGTATACAGCCGAGCTTCTGGCCGCACCAGTCATGACGCCCCGTTCCCCTGAAGAGTGGCGGCGCACGGCGTTTCGTGTCAGCGCCGGGTTCAGATCGCGCACAGCGACACGGCCTCGCGCAGCGAGGTCATCGGATCGCGCGTCGGCGTGAACTCGTGGGCCAGGTAGCCCGAGAAGCCCGTCGCGGCGATGGCCCGGACGATCGCCGGATAGTGCAGTTCCTGCGACGCGTCGATCTCATGGCGTCCCGGGACGCCCGCCGTATGGTAGTGCCCGATCACGTCCTGGTAGGTGCGGATCGTCCGGATGACATCGCCCTCCATGATCTGCATGTGGTAGATGTCGTAGAGGAGCTTCACGCGGGGTGAACCCACGGCCCGCACGATCTCGGCACCGTAGGCCGTGCGGTCGCCGCTGTAGTCGGCGTGATCGACCTTCGAGTTGAGCAACTCGACGCAGATCGTCACGCCGTGGTCTTCGGCGATGCCCTTCACCTGGTTGAGGCAGGCAATCGAATGCCTGATGCCGTCGGCGTCGGCGATCGCGCCGCGGTTGCCGAAGAAACAGATCACGTTCGGGACGCCCGCGGCCTTTGCCCGGGGGATCCCGGTGGTGATGGCCGCGATCAGCTGCGGATGGTGCGTGGGGTTGTTGAGCCCGTCGCGGATGCTGCCCGCCGCGATGTTGCCCATCGAGCACGTCAGCCCGTACTCGCGCGCCATCGGCCACTGTTCCTCGGTCAGGAGGTCGACGGCGGTCAGCCCCAGGGCGGCGACCTGGCGGAAGAAGTCGCGCAGGGGGATCTTTGCATAGCACCACTGGCAGACCGACTGCGTCAGGCGCCCGCGTGGCGACGGTGCGGCCGGTGCCTGGCCGTGCGCGTCGTGCGTCGAGAAGCTGGTGCCAAGGGCCGCCAGGCCAGCGATCCTGAGCGCGTCGCGTCGGGGCAGGGGCATGTGCGGACTCCGTCGGGAATGGGGGTGGCGCATTCTCGCAGGACGCCGCGTGCCCGTCCAGCGCTGACCGGGGTCGCTTGTTCGTGTCTCGCCTGGATCGGTATAGTCCGGGGGGCCGATGGACGCTGTACCCGCCGCACGACCACCCACCACGTCGCCTCGCCTGTTCATCGTCGATGGTCCGGTCGCGTTGCGCCGACGCCTGGCGGCGCACTGGCCTGGCATCGTGCGAGAGGTGTCGTCGGCAGGAGAGTGGTGGCTCGCCGAGGCACCAGATGCGAACGACGGCATCGTGCTGTGCGTCGCCGCCGGACGCGCCGACGATGTCGCGCAGCTCGCCGCCGTCCATGCCGTGGCGCCGCGGGTCCCCATCCTGGCGTGGATCGGGGCGCGGCTCGACGACGCCGAGGCGGCGCTCCTGGCCGCTGGCGTCCACGAGAT
>JAEUQQ010000634.1 GCA_016789685.1 Acidobacteriota bacterium
GGCCTCACGCTGTGGCCGGTCCTGAGCGGCGACGGTCGCTACGTCACGTGCACCTCGTATGCGACGAACATGGTCGAGGGCGACACCAACAGCCTCGGCGACGTGTTCGTGCGCGACCTGCGCATGCACGCGCGGAGCGAGGTGTCGAGGCACTCTGGTGTTGGCGTCGGCGAAAGCACCGCGCCCCGCGCCAGCGGCGACGGTCGCTACATCGTGTTCGAGTCGATGGACCCGACGCTCGTCGCCGGAGACACGAACGGCACGAGCGACATCTTCTTGTTCGACCGTGCCACGCTGACGACGACACGCATGAGCGTCGCGAGCGGTGGCCCGCAGGCAAATGGCAACAGCTATGCTCCCGACATCAGCGGTGATGGGCGGTACATCGTCTTCGACTCCGACGCAACGACCCTGGTGAGCGGCGACACGAACGGTGCGGCAGACGTGTTCGTGCACGATCGGCTGCTCGCGACGACGACGCGCGTGAGCGTGTCGGACTCCGGGGCGCAGGCGCGCGACGCGGCATCCTGGGGCGCACGGATCAGCGCCGACGGGCGCTTCATTGCCTTCGTGTCTGATGCGGCCAATCTGGTATCGAACGACGTCAACGCCACGAGCGACGTGTTCGTGCACGACATGGTGCTGCGGACGACGACGCGCATGAGCGTCGCGTCAACGGGAGCCGGCGGCAACGGAGAGAGCCGGGCGCCCTCGATCAGTGGTGACGGCCGGTACGTGGTATTTCACTCCCGCGCCACGAACCTCGTCGCCGGCGACAGCAACGGTACGACGGATGTCTTTGTGCACGACCGCGTGCAACACACGACCGCGCGCGTGAGCCTCGCCTCGGACGGTCACCAGGCCGATGGCCCCAGCGAGTTTCCGTCGATCAGTGCTGATGGGCGGTGGGTCGTGTTCTCGTCACTGGCGACGAACCTCGTGAGTGGCGACACGAACGCCGCGTACGACGTCTTCCTGCACGATCGCGCCACGGCAGGAACGACGCGCGTCAGCGTGGCGTCGGGTGGACGTCAGCTGGCCGGTGCGAGTGCCGAGGGCGTGGTGAGCGGTGACGGCCGCGTCGTCGTATTCACCTCGCTCGCGGCGGACGTCGTGCCCGGCGACGCGAACGGCCTGTCTGACGTTTTCACGTATGACCGCACGACCGGGCAGACCCGGCGCGTGAGCCTCGACCAGGGAAACGGCGATGTCGTCGCCGGTGGCGGCGCTCCGGCCCTGAGCGCCGACGCCAGGACGATCGCGTACGAGGCCGGAAAGCGATCGTCGGTGTACGTGCGCGCCTCGACGCCGGTGATTGCCGCGATCTCACCGCGGTCGGGCACGACGGCCGGATCGACGAGCCTGCGCATCGGCGGAGAGGGGTTCGTGCCCGGGACGACCGTGTCGATCGGCGGCATGTCCGCTGTGCACGTTGATGGATCCGAGACCAGCCGCGTTGTCGCCACGACGCTGGCGAGGCCTGCCGGACGTGCCGACGTGGTGGTGACGGTGCCAGGATTCGGCCCGGAACGCCTGGTGTCGGCGTTTGCCTACGTGACACCGGGTGCGACGACAGACGCCGACGGCGATGGCATGAGCGACGTCTTCGAGACGCGGTACTCGCTCGACCTGCTCGACCCGCGCGATGCGTCGCACGACGATGACCGCGATGGCGTTGCCAACGCACAGGAGCAGCGCGATGGCACGCATCCGCGCGGTACCGTCACGCGCTATCTGGCCGAGGGCGCGACAAGCCCCTTCTTCACCACGAGGCTGGCGCTGACGAATCCCGGTGATGCCGACGCGACCGTCCTCCTGCGCTTTCTGCCGGTGTCAGCGGATGCGGTTCCCCACGTCGTGACGGTGCCCGCGCACAGCAGGCAGACGGTCGACGTCGGCAGCGTGGCCGGGCTGGCGCAGGCGGAGTTCGCGACGGTCCTCGAATCCGACCGCCTCGTCGTGCTCGATCGCCTCATGACCTGGGATGCCAACGGCTACGGCAGCACCATCGAGACCGCGATGACGTCGCTGTCACGCGAGTGGTTCCTGGCCGAAGGCGCGACACACAGCGGGTTCGACCTGTTCTACCTGCTGCAGAATCCCGCCGCGACGGCAACGACGGTGCAGGTGACGTTCCTGCGCCCTGCCCCCCAGGAGCCCATCGTGAAGCACTTCACGCTGGCGCCGCAGAGTCGATTCAATGTCTGGGTCGACACCCTCGACCCGGGCCTTGCCGACACCGACGTGTCGGCGGCGATCGTGGCGTCGCAGCCCATCGCCGTTGAGCGCGCGCTGTACCTGTCGCGTCCCGGGCAGCTCTTCACGGCAGGGCACGAGAGCGCAGGCGTCACCGCGCCGGCGCTGACGTGGTTCCTCGCCGAAGGGGCGACCGGGCCGTACTTCGACGAGTTCATCCTGCTGGCGAATCCGAACACCACGCCCTCGACGGCGACGGTCACCTTCCTCACCCCGGACGGCCGCTCGGTGGTGCAGACCCACCGGGTCGCGCCCCAGAGCCGCTTCAGCATCTGGGTCGACTACGCTGACCCGGCGCTGGCCGACACGGCCGTGTCGACGACCGTCGAGGTGACCAACGATGTGCCGATCGTGGTCGAGCGCGCGATGTGGTGGCCGTCGGATGCGTCGCGGTGGCACGAAGCGCACAACTCGCCTGGCGCGACGTCTGCCGGCCTGGCGTGGGTCGTGTCTGGGGGCGAGGATGGCGGGCCAACCGACACCGAGACCTACGTGCTGATCGCGAACACCGCCGAGATCGGCGCCACGGTGCGCGTCTCGGTGCTGCTCGAGGATGGCCACACCCATGCGCGGCTGTTCTCGGTGCCGGCGCGGAGTCGGTTCAACGTGCAACTGCGCGCCGAGTTCGCCGCCATCGCGGGCCAGCGGTTCGGTGTGCTGGTCGAGAGCATCGGACTTGGTACGGCGCCCATCGTCGTGGAGTCGGCCATCTACGGCGACGCCAACGGGGTGCCGTGGCAGGCTGGTGCCAACGCCCTTGCCACGCGGCTGCGCTGACACTCGCCCCTGAAGCGTCGTCGCCTTCGAACCCACGGCACCGCGCGGTGTCGCGACGCCGAATTGGGGTCTGACCCGATTCGACAGAGATCCACCTGCCAACACGACGAAATCGACACCGGGCGTTGTCGGTCGAGCCGACAACCAGCGGCCAGTCGCGGTTGTCGTGCTGTCAACTGGCGATGATGAGAGCCTGACCCCAATTCACCCGCCTGGCGCAGGGCGCCGTGTGGCGCGGTTGACAGCGTGACGGCGATCTTCTCTGCAAGGGGCACCGCCGCCCTTCATCGTTCATGCCGCCGGCTGCCGCGCCGGCGTGCTCACCCCAGGAGTGTCGATCGTGTTCTTGTTTTCAGTTCGCGTGCGCCTGCTTGCGTGCGCACTCGCGCTGGCCACGGCCAGTGCCGCCGTCGCCCAGACCAGCCGCGTCAGCGTCGCCACGGGCGGCAGCAGCGCCGTGGGCGGCGGCAGTTCCTCGCCGAGCATCAGCGCCGACGGCCGATATGTCGCCTTCGAGTCGGCCGCGACCAACCTCGTGCCGAACGACACCAACGGACGACTCGACGTGTTCGTCCACGATCGCACGACGGGCACGACGACCCGTGTGAGTGTCGCGACCGGTGGCCGCCAGGCGTCTGGCGACTCGTACCACCCCTCGATCAGCGCCGATGGCCGCTGCGTCGTGTTCACCTCGAACGCCCCGGACCTCGATCCTGCCGACGGGGGAGGCGAACGCGATATCTACCTCCACGACCGCGCGACCGGCGTCACGTCGCTCGTCAGCGCTGGCCCCAACGGCTTCAGCCCAGGCGGTGACAGTGGGACTCCGCAGATCAGTGCCGACGGATGGTTCGTGACGTTCTCGTCGACGGCCGCGGGCCTGGTGGCCGATGACACGAACGGCGTGGCCGACGTGTTCGTGCGGGATCGCATCAAGCGCACGACGACCCGCGTCAGCGTCGGGCCTGGCGGCGCACAGGCGATCGGTGGCGTGAGCGACGAACCCGCCATCAGCGCAAGTGGACGCTACGTCGCCTTCCTGTCGGCCGCCACGAACCTCGTCGCCGGTGACGCCAATGGCCTGCGCGATGTCTTCCTCCACGATCGCCTGACGCAGACGACCACGCGCGTGAGCGTCGGCATCGGCGGCACGGAACCGGCCGGCGGCGGCGCCTGGGATGTCGATCTCGATCGAGACGGCCGCCTCGTGGCGTTCACCTCGATGGCGTCGAACCTCGTCGCCGGCGACACCAACAACACGTGGGACGCGTTCGTCTTCGATCGGTCGGCTGGGACGACCACCCGTGTCAGCGTGTCGAACAGCGGCGCGCAGTCGAATGGCCTCGGGCAGATGAGCGTGTCGATCAGTGCCGACGGGCGGTCGGTGGCGTTCTCCTCACAGGGCTCGACGCTGGTGCCGCTCGATACCAACAACGTGTACGACATCTTCGTCCACGACCTCAGCAGCCGGCAGACGCGCCGCGTGAGCGTGACGTCAGACGGCGAGCAGTCGGCAGGCGGCGTCGTTGCCAGCTTCAGGCCCGACATCAGCGGCGACGGACGCTACGTGGCGTTCGACTCCCTGGCGACGAACCTGTCGGCTGGCGATGCCAACGGCGTCATCGACGCCTTCGTGCGCGACACCCGGATGTACCCCCTGACCCGCGCGAGCGCCCAGTTGCCAGGCGCGCCACCACTCGACGCCGTCCATGCCCAGCCCGCGATCAGTGCCGACGGCCGCATCGTTGCGTTCCAGTCTCTCGCGTCGAACCTCGTCGCCAACGACACCAACGGCGTCGCCGACGTGTTCGCCTTCGACCGCGTCACGGGCATCACGACCCGGGTGAGCGTGTCGTCGGCGGGCGCGGAGGCCAATGGCGCGAGTTCCCAGCCGTCGCTCAGCGCCGACGGCCGCTACCTCGCGTTCCTCTCGGCGGCGTCGAACCTCGTGGCCAACGACGTCAACATCGGCGACGGCGACGAGACCTTCGGCCATGACGTGTTCGTGCACGATCGCACGACGGGGACGACCACGCTCGTCTCCGTGTCTGGCAGTGGCGTGCAGGGCATCGGCGAGAGCTATCTGCCATCGATCAGCGCGGATGGGCACCTCGTCGCGTTCACGTCGTCTTCGCCGATCCTCGTGCCGGACGACACCAATGGCATCTCGGACGTGTTCGTGCGCGACCTGCGCGCGCTGACAACCGAGCGGGTGAGTGTCACGTCGAGTGGGGCCGAGGTGATGGGAGGGTACGCCTCAGAGGCCCACATCAGTGCCGACGGGCGCTACGTGGTGTTCGGATCGTGGTCAGCCGGGCTCATCCCCGGGAGTCCCGCCTACTGGCAGCAGGTCTACATGCGCGACCGCGCCGCCGGCGTGACCACTCGTCTCAGCGTCGCGCCGAACGGCCAGGCCGGCAGCGCCAACAGCGAGCGCATCCGCATCAGCGCCGACGCCCGCTACGTGCTGTTCCAGTCAGAGTCCAACAATCTCGTGCCCGGTGACACCAACGGTCGCGTCGACGTATTCCTGTGCGATACGACCACCCGCGCCGTCAGGCGCGTCAGTCTGGCGCCGGGTGGGGGCCAGCTTGCGGTGAACAGCTTTGCGCACGGCATCAGCGGCGACGGGCGCACGATCGCGTTCACCACCTATGCCGGCCTGGTGCCCTCAGATATCAACGGCACGTTCGATCTCTACCTCGTCGATCGCGAGTCGGGCGCGGCGCGCCGCGTCCTCGGGTTCGACGAGGCTACCGGGCAGGTGACCGCCAGTGATGACGCCGCGCTGAGTGCCGACGGACGCACCATGGCCCTGGTTGCCTGGACGCAACGTACGAACGGGCGCCTGGTGCCCGAGATCTACGCGCGGACCACCAGCCCGGTGATCAACGCCGTGGCACCGCGCTCTGGGCCGGTGTCAGGATCGACGACCGTGCGGATCGACGGCACCGGCCTGGCGCCAGGAACGGTGGTGACCGTCGGGGGATTGCCAGCGCTGCATGTCGACGGACGAGGCCTGTACCTGATCGCGTCGACGCCTGCCAACGGTGCGGGGCCGACCGACATCGTGATCGATGTTCCCGGACACGCCCCGGAACGGCTCGTCAACGCCTTCACATACGTGCCGCCTCCGGCATCGGCGACAACGGATACCGACAGTGACGGCCTGCCTGATGCCTTCGAGGCACGGTACTCGTTCGACATCCTGAGGCCAGGAGACGCAGCACTCGATGCCGACAGGGACGGCGTCACAAATCGTGACGAGTACCTTGCGGGAACCCATCCCACCGGGGTGGTGACTCGCTACCTGGCCGAAGGGGCGACCAGCACGTTCTTCCGTACGTCGCTCGCACTGGCAAACCCTGGCGGTGCCGATGCGACCGTGCTCCTGCGGTTCCTGCCCACAAACGGTGCGCCGGTGACGCACCCGCTTCGCGTGCCGCCGATGAGCCGTCAGACCGTGGACGTCGGCACCGTGCCGGGGCTTGCGACGGCCGAGTTCTCGACGGTACTCGAGTCAGACCAGCTCGTCGTGCTCGATAGGTTGATGAGCTGGGATGCAGCTGGCTACGGCAGTCACGCCGAAACGGCGATGCCGTCCTTGTCGAAGGAGTGGTACCTCGCCGAGGGCGCCACGCACAGCGGCCTCGAGCTGTTCTACCTGCTGCAGAATCCCGCGTCGACCGCCACGACGGCGCAGGTGACCTTCCTGCGCCCAGCGCCCCTGGCGCCGATCGTCAAGAGCTACACCCTCGAGCCGCAGAGCCGGTTCACCGTCTGGGTCGACACCGTCGATGCGGCACTCGCCAGTACCGATGTGTCGGCGCAGATTTCGGCGTCGCAGCCGATCGCCGTCGAACGCGCGCTGTACCTCTCGCGCGGCGGGCAGTTCTTCACCGCCGGCCACGAGAGCGCCGGTGTCACGGCGCCTGCGCTGGAGTGGTTCCTGGCCGAAGGCGCGACTGGTCCCTACTTCGACGAATTCGTCCTGCTCGCCAATCCGAATGCGACGCCGGCCAACGTCCGCGTCACGTTCCTCAAGCCCGACGGCACGGCCGTTGTGCAGGCGCACACCGTTGCGGCGAAGAGCCGGTTCAGCATCTGGGTCGACTACGCCGACCCGGCCCTGGCCGATACGGCGGTGTCGACCACGGTGAACGTGACCAACAACGTTCCCATCGTCGTTGAACGCGCGATGTGGTGGCCCGGCGACGCCACGACCTGGTACGAAGCGCACAACTCACCGGGCGCCACCAGCACGGGGACCGCCTGGGTCGTCGCCGCTGGCGAGGATGGTGGTGCCGGCGACACCGAAACCTACGTCCTGATCGCGAATCCCACCAAGGCGACCGCGACCGTGCGCGTCACGGCCATGCTCGACGATGGAACAACGAGCGCGAAGGCGTTCACCGTCAATCCGCGGAGCCGGTTCAACGTGCAGGTGCGGTCGGAGTTCCCCAGCGTGGCCGGTCGGCATTTCAGCATGCTGGTCGAGAGCGTCGACCTCGATCCGATCGGCATCGTCGTCGAGGCTGCAGTCTACAGCGACACGAATGGCGTGACGTGGCAGGCCGGTGCCAACACCCTCGCCACACGCCTGCGCTGAGCACGTTCGTCACGGAGCGCCATCGTCATCCCCCCGACGCCGGTTCCCGCCGGCGTCGTTTCCTCGAATTGGGGTCTGACCCGAATTGACAGGAAATCCACCCCTGATCCGCAGGAATCGACGCCGGGAGTTGTCGCTGGCCCCCGTCTTCGCCGGCCAAACACGGTTGTCACCATGACAACTGGCGATGATGAGGGTCTGACCCCAATTCCGGCGGCGCCGGCGGGTGGGGGCGGCGCCGGGTTGACGACGGCGCCGAGATGTGACGAGGAACGTGGCGCGGTTCCTGGCGCCGCATCGATCTAGCAGTAGGGCGCGCACGCCGCGCGCGGGTCTACCGCCACCTCTCCGCGGCAGATCGTCGTTCGACATCGGAATCAACCACAGGAGCAGTCCCCGTGCGCACGTTCACGCTACTCTGCCGCGCGCTGGCGCAGCCGGCCCGGCGCGCCCTTCTCGTTGCCCGCGCGACGAGCCTCGCTGTGCTCGCCGCAACAGCCCTCACCACTACGGCCGCGGCGCAGACGACCCGCGTGAGCGTCGATACCGGTGGAACTCCGGCCAATCTGCCGAGCTACGGAGCCTCGACGACCTATGACGGTCGCTTCGTGGTGTTCGAGTCGCCTGCGTCGAACCTCGTCTCCGGCGACACCAACACGCGTTCAGACATCTTCGTCCGCGATCGCTTCGAAGGGACGACGGTTCGGGTCAGTGTTGCAAGCGGGGGCGTGCAGGCCAATGGCGACAGCTACCAGGGCCGCATCAGTGGTGACGGACGCTATGTCGCGTTCCACTCGTTGGCAACGAACCTCGTGCCCGGCGACACGAACGGTGAGCGCGATGTGTTCGTCCACGACCTCTACACGAAGACCACGACGCGCGTGAGCGTGGCCTCGGATGGCGCGCAGGCCACGGGCGGGTCGAGCTACGCATCGTCGATCAGCGGCGACGGCCGCTTCATCGCGTTCCAGTCGGCGGCGTTCAACCTGGTGACGAACGACACCAACAACGTGATGGACGTCTTCGTCCACGATCGCGTCGAACGCGTGACGCGCCGCGTGAGCATCCCCACCAACGGCGTCGGGCAGGCGACCGCGCTGAGCCAGGCACCGTCGATCAGCGCCAACGGCCGGTACGTGGCCTTCGAGTCAGATGCGCCCAATCTCGTCGCAGGCGACACGAATGGCGTGATGGATGTCTTCGTGCACGATCGCGAGACCCGCGAGACGATTCGCGCCAGCGTGCGCAACGATGGATCGGAGCCCACCGGCCCCAGCCGCGCCGCCTCGATCAGCGACCGCCGAAGCGTGGCGTTCGTGTCTGAAGACGCCGCGATGGTCGCGGGCGACACGAACGGCTACCAGGACATCTTCGTTCGCGACTTCGGGCAGGGTGAGACGACGCGCGTCAATGTGACGACATCGGGGCTTCAGGCACTGAACGGGAACTCCAGCGCACCTGCCATGAGCCTCGACGGGAATGTCATCGCCTTCGAATCAGCCGCCAACAACCTCGTGCCTGGCGATGGCAACGGCGTCGTCGACGTGTTCGTGCGCTCGGCCTACTACGGCTCGACGCAGCGCGCGAGCGTCGGTCCCGGCGCGGTGCCGGCCGGCGCAAGCAGCCATCAGCCTGCCGTGAGTGGAACCGGGCGTTACGTGGCCTTCCTGTCATTCGCAGGAAACCTCGACGCGACCGTCGCAACGTCGCCAGCGATCTTCATGCACGACGCCAGATACTTCACGCGCGAACTCGTCAGCTACTCCGTCAACGGGAACACCGGGGCCGACGGCTCGAGCCGGCACGCGTCGCTGAGCCGAGACGGACTCGTCGTCGCCTTCGAATCGGCAGCCACGAACCTGGTGAACGGCGACACCAACGGCCTGTTCGACGTCTTCGCCGCCGACCGGGGCCAGGGAGGTCGTTCGAGGGTCAGCGTCGCGAGCGACGGCAGCCAGGGCAACGGCGGGAGCCGGGACGCCAGCATCAGCGGGGAGGGCCGGTACGTCGCGTTCTACTCGGAGGCGACGAACCTCGTGCCCGGCGACACCAACGCACGCCCCGACATCTTCGTGCGCGACCGCGTGCGCGGCGAAACGACCCGCGTGAGCATCGTGATCGGAGGCGGCCAGGCCAACGACCGGAGCGAGTTGCCGGCGATCAGTGATGATGGCCGATTCGTGACGTTCCAGTCGTCGGCCACGAACCTGTACGGCGGCGACACGAACACCGCCACCGACGTGTTCGTGCACGATCGCGTCACGGGCATCACGTCGCGGGTGAGCGTCGCCCTTGGTGGAGGCGTTGCCAACGGCGCGAGCGAGGCGCCCGCAATCAGCGGCGACGGACGGTTCGTGGTGTTCCGGTCGTCGGCATCGAACCTCGTCGCCAACGACACCAACGGACAGGCCGACATCTTCCTGCACGATCGCGTGACCGCCACGACCACGCGCGTCAGCGTTGGCGCCGGCGGCGCACAGGCCAACGGCGAAAGCGCGGCGCCACACGTGAGTGCCGATGGACAGGTCGTCGCGTTCGAGTCACTGGCGACGAACCTCGTCGCGGGCGACACGAACGGACAGCGTGACGTCTTCGTGCGGACGCTGGCGACCGGGGTGACGACGCGGATGAGCGTGTCGGTGGGCGGCGTCCAGGCGACGGCAGCCAGTTTCGCGCCGCGCGCCAGCGCCGACGGACGCTTCATCGTCTTCCACTCGGATGCGTTCCTGACGATCGCCGACAGCAACATGCAGACCGACGCGTTCGTCTACGACCGGACGGTCGGCACGCTGCGTCGCGTGAGCCTCGCCCTCGACGAGTCCGAGATGAACGACGCGAGCCTCTATCCTGCGATCAGCGGCGACGGACGCACGATCGGGTTCCACGCGTTCGGCAGCGTCGAGCCCTACGACGTCAACGGGCAGCCCGACATCATCCTGCGTGCGTTGACGCCAGAGATTCGCGCGGTATCGCCGCGGTCGGGGGCCGTCACCGGCGGCGCGCTGATCCGCATCGATGGCGCCGGATTCCTGCCAGGTACCCAGGCCTACATCTGGAGCCTCAACGATCCTGTCATCACGCTTGCCACCGCGATGGCGGCAGACGCCGCCGGCGAGGAGCCGGGTACGGAGGTCGCGAGTCCCAACCTGCTGTTCGCAAGGACGCCCCAGGCCGCCGCGGGGCCAGGCTTCATCCTGGTCGGGGTTCCCGGGTTCTCGGAAGAGATGCTGTGGTACAGCTTCACGTTCGCCGCGCCGTCGACTGCGGTCGATACCGATCTCGACGGCATTCCCGACATCGTCGAACGCCGCTACTCGCTCGACCTGCTCGATCCGCGTGATGCGACCGCCGATCCCGACAACGATGGCGTATCGAACCTGCAGGAACTCCGCGATGGCACGCATCCCAACGGGCTCGTGACGCGCTACCTCGCCGAGGGCGCCACCAGCACGTTCTTCACCACGACGCTGGCGATGACCAATCCCGGCGAGGTGGATGCGACCGTGCTGCTGCGCTTCCTGCCGGCGAGCGGCGCGCCGATTCCCCACCTGGTGACCGTGCCTGCGTACAGCCGGCAGACGGTCGACGTCGGGAGTGTCGCGGGGCTGGCGAACGCGGAGTTCTCGACGGTGCTCGAGTCAGACCAGCTGGTCGTGCTCGACCGGCTCATGTCGTGGGACGCCAACGGCTACGGCAGCACGTCCGAGACCGCGATTCCCAGCCTGTCGACCGAGTGGTTCCTCGCCGAGGGCGCGACGCACAGCGGGCTCGAGCTGTTCTACCTGCTGCAGAACCCGCACCCGACGGCGGTTACGGCCACGGTGACCTTCCTGAGGCCCACGCCGCTGGCGCCGATCGTGAAGCAGTTCACGCTGCAGCCGCAGAGCCGGTTCAACGTCTGGGTCGATGTCGTCGATCCCGCCCTGGCCAGCACCGACGTGTCGGCGGTCGTCACCGCGACGCAGCCGATCGCGGTCGAACGCGCGCTCTACCTGTCGCGCCCCGGCCAGTTGTTCACGGCCGGGCACGAGAGCGCCGGCGTCACGGCGCCGTCGCTGACGTGGTTCCTCGCCGAAGGCGCCACGGGGCCCTACTTCGACGAGTTCGTCCTGCTCGCGAATCCCGCTCCGACGGCGGCCCGCGCGCGCGTGACGTTCCTCAAGCCCGATGGGTCGACCGTCGTGCAGTTCCACGACATCGCACCGCAGAGCCGATCGACGATCTGGGTCGACTACGCGGATTCGTCACTGGCCGACACGGCGGTGTCGACGACGGTCGAGGTGACCAACAACGTGGCCATCGTTGTCGAGCGTGCGTTGTGGTGGCCTGGCGATGCGTCGCGGTGGTACGAGGCGCACAACTCGCCAGGTGCCACGTCGACCGGCCAGGCGTGGATCGTCGCGAGCGGCGTCGACGGTGGCCCCGCGGATGCCGAGACGTTCGTGCTCGTGGCCAACACGGCCGACATTCCGGCCGAGGTGCGGGTCACCGTGCTGTTCGAGGATGCGACGAGCGTCGTCAGGACGTTCAACGTCAATGCGCGGAGCCGTTTCAACGTCGAGATGCGGGCGGAGTTTCCTGCCGTCGCCGGCAGGCGCTTCGGCGTGCAGGTCGAGAGTATTGGCCTCGGGAACGCGCCGATCGTCGTCGAATCGGCCATCTACGGCGACGCGTTCGGCCTGACGTGGCACGCGGGTGCCAACGCGCTCGCGACGAAGTTGCGGTGACGGCGAGTACGGTCGGCCCCCGCCGTGGTGGCGGGGGCGCGACGTCGATCAGCGACGGTCGGGTAGAGGGGGCGGTGGCGCGCTCGTCTTCGCCTGGCCGTCGCCCAGCGTCAGGGCCGTGGGGCGTGCGAGCAACTGGCCAACCGGATCCTCGGCGATGCCGATGGCGCGTCCGCGGGCCATGGCCTGGTCGATCGTGAGTCCGCCGTACTTCACGAGGTACGCGGCCCACACGTACGACGCGCGGACGCCAGACGCACAGTGCAGCAGCACGGGGCCCGTGTGCCGCTCGAGCGCCTCGTGCAGGCGATCCAGCACCTCGGGCCGGTAACGCATCGCGTCTCCGCCGATCGGCAATTGCAGGAACTCGACGCCGATCGTGCCCGCCGTCGCCGCTTCGTCGAACGACACCAGCTTGCGGTCGGCGAGTTCCTCGTTGGTGCGGAGGGTGACGTCGAGCGTGACGCCGCGTTCGCGAAGCTGCTTGAGCGCGCCTTCCGATGGCTGGCCGGCGATGTAGACCCTGCCGTCCTTGAAGAGGCGTGTCGGCACGCCCTCGACGCCCTCGACCGGGCGGGGCAGGGCCGCGAGGTCGATGCCGAGGGCCGAAACGGCAGCGGGTGGCGGCGCCTGGGCGACTGCCGGTGCCACGGTGAGGATCGACAACAGGGCAGCGGCAGCGGCACAACGAACGTTCATGAGTGTCCTCGCAGGGGAATCGTCGGGCATGTTACCACCGCGTCGCCGGCGGCAGGTTCACTCCCAGTGGTTGGCTGGCGACTTGAGGTGCGACCGGATGCCCTGGCCGGCGAGGGGTTCCTGGCTGAATCGCGGGATGACATGCAGGTGGGCGTGGAAGACCTCTTGCCCGCCGAC
>JAEUQQ010000633.1 GCA_016789685.1 Acidobacteriota bacterium
GGGCTTCGCGCTCTCGGAGACGGGCTTTGGTTCGGGCGGCGGGGGCGTGGCCGCCTTCGGCCGCGCGGCCGCGCGCGCCGCGGCCTCGGCCTTCCGCTGCGCAGCCAGGTCGACGACGTTCGTGGCCAGTGCCGGGTCCGCTCCGCGCGCGAGCAGCGCCTGCACGGCCTCGACGCGGTTGTTGGCGGCCGCCGCCATCAACGCGGTGAAGCCGAGGGTGGTGTCGGCGGCGTTGACGTTTGCGCCGCGATCGATCAACGCGGTGATCGTCCCGACGTTGCCCGATGCCGCCGCGGCCATCAGCGGCGTCACGCCGGTCGATGTTGCGGCGGCCGGCAAAGCCCCAGCGGCCAGCAGCGCCCTCGTCACGCGCTCGTGGCCCTGGGCGGCGGCGAGGTGCAGCGGCGTCTGGGCGCCGATCCGGGTGGCGGCCCGCAGGTTCGCGCCCGCCACGGCCAGCATCTGCGCGAGCTCGACATCGTCGCGCATGGCCGCCCAGTGCAGGGCCGTCATGCCGTCGCCCTGCGCGACGTTGGCGTCGGCGCCGTCGGCGAGCAGCGCGCGCACGGCCGCGCGGTCGCCACGCTTTGCCGCCTCGACGACGCGCGTGTCGCGGGCGGCGGCCCCGAGCGCCGGCGTGAGACTGGCGGCTCCAAGCGCCGCGAGGCAGACGGCGCGCAGCAGGGATCCTCGGACCATGGCACGTTCCTCGGTGAGCACGCGCGGCCTCAGAGGGCGAGTTCGCCCGTGCTGTCGCCGAAGCTCTGGATGTCGTCGAGCCCGAGGCGGTGCAGCAGCGTGAGCCAGACGTTGGCCATCGACGTGCCGTCGGGGGCCTTGACGTGCGTGTGGCCCTGCAACGCGCCGCCGGCCTTCCCGGCCAGGAACAACGGCACCCGCTTGTGGTTGTGCAGGTTCGAGTTCCCCATCGGCGAGCCGTAGATGATCAGCGTGTTGTCGAGCAGGTTGCCATCACCATCGGGCGTGTTCTTGAGCTTCTCGAGCAGGTAGGGCAGCGTGCCGACGTGGTAGGCGTTGATCTTCTGGAACTCGAGGATGCGATCTTCCTTGTCCTGGTGGTGCGAGGCCGGATGGAACGAGGCCTTCGAGCCGCTCTCGGGATAGACGCGGCCCGAGCCGTCGCGGCCCATCTTGAACGAGAAGACGCGCGTCGAGTCGGTCATGAATGCGAGCGCCTGCAGGTCGAACATCAGCCTGACGTGCTCGTCGAACGAGTCGGGCACGCCGATCGGCGCGCCCGGCAGCTCGCGCCGCTCGCCGCTCGCGTTGTGCGACTCGACCTTCTGCAGCCGACGCTCGACCTCGCGCACGTTGTCGAGGTACTGGTCGAGGCGCCGCCGGTCGCTCGCGCCGAGCGAGCCCGAGACGCGGCGGATCTCGGCCGAGATGAAGTCGAGGATGCTGCGGTCGGTGCGCCGGTGCGCCGCCCGTTCTTCGGCAGTTGCGCCCGACCCGAACAGCTGATCGAAGGCCACGCGCGGGTCGCGCACCATCGGCAGCGGATCAGAGGGCGAGGCCCAGCTGATCGTGTCGGTGTACACGCACGCGTAGCCATAGGCGCAGCCGCCCGACTGGTCGACGTTCTCGATGCAGAGCTGCATCGAGGGGATGGGCGTGTCCTGGCCGTAGCGCTGCGCGTAGAGCTGGTCGAGCGACGTGCCCACGCGCACGTCGGAACTCTCGGTCTGTCGCGGACGCATCTGCGTGAGGAATACCGCGCTCGACCTGAAGTGATCGCCGCCGACCTCGCGCGACTCGAACGCCTCGGCGTTGCGCACGTCGGTGTTGCTGACGATGGTCAGGTAGTCGCGGTAGGGCTCGAGCGACGTGAGGCAGGTCGGACCGAGATCGAAGTCGCGGCCGACGCCCGCCGGTGCCCAGAGGTGCTTCTGGATGCCGATCTCGGTGCTGCCCGCGGCGCCATGCACCATCTCGATGGCGATCAGGCGTGGGCGTGTCACCGCGGCCGACTTCGCCAGCAGCCGCTGGGCGGGCACCATGGCGTCGAGCAGTGGCAGCGCCACCGTCACGCCCATCCCACGCAGCATCGTGCGCCGCGACATGTGCTTCTGCGACAGGTACATCGGTGCCATCCTCCACGCGTCGTCGCCAGGGGCGCCCCGCCGCGACGCGGTCGTCTCTTCGTCCACGCCCGCAGCGCCATGCCGGCGCGCGCGGGGCGTTGCGCCGTGCGCGGCGCGGTCGTTCACATCTCGGTCGCCGCTGCCTCTGCCACGCTCATCTGGAATGCGGGACTGTTCACGATGCCGAACACGAATGCCGAGAACCGGTTGCCCTGCCGCGCGGCGTCGCGCGCGATGGCCCGCACCGCCGGCTGATCGAAGTACTCGACGCGGCGGCCGAGGGCGTACGCCAGCAGGTTGTCGGTGAAGTTGCGCAGGATGACGTCCTGGTGGCGCACCAGCGCGCGCCGCAGCGCCACGGGGCCATCGAGCGGCGTGCCGTCGTACAGCGTCCCCGTGGCATCGACGGCGACGCCGTTGTCCTTGATGCGCCAGGCGCCGGTCACATCGAATCCGTCCAGGGCCAGGCCCAGCGGATCGATCACCTTGTGGCACGACGTGCAGGCGGGGTTCGCGCGGTGTTCCTCCATGCGCTCGCGCACCGACAGCGTCCGCCCGTCTGCCGTGGCCCTGGTCGTCGCGAGGTCGGGGACGTTGGGGGGCGGAGGTGGTGGCGGAATCCCGAAGAGCACTTCGAGCACCCACTTGCCCCGCAGCACCGGCGACGTCCGATCGGCGATCGACGTGAGCGTCAGGATGCTGCCGTGGCCGAGCAGGCCCTGCCGGTAGTCATCGGTCATCGTCACCTTCCGGAAGTGGCTGCCGGTGACGTTGGGCACGCGGTAGTGGCGCGCCAGGCGCTCGTTGACGAACGTGTAGTTGGCGGTGATCAGGTCGAAGACGCTGCGATCCTCGCGGACGATGCTGTCGAAGAGCAGCTCGGTCTCGCGCTGCATCGCGAGCGCGAGTGACCGGTCGTACATCGGGAACTGGAGCGCGTCGGGATGTACCTGGTGCAGGTCCTGCAACCGCAGCCACTGCGACGCGAACCGCGTCGAGAGGGCCTCGGCGCGCGGATCCGCGAGCATGCGGGCCACCTGCGCCCGCAGGGCGGCCGGCGACGAGAGCGTGCCCGAGGCTGCCACGCGCAGTAACTCGGCGTCTGGCCCCTGGGCCCAGAGGAAGTACGACAGCCGCGACGCGAGCTCGAAGTCGGTGACGCGATACGGCTGGCCAGGGCGTGCCGTGACCGGCGTGCGCTCGAGCCGCAGCACGAAATGGGGGCTCGCGAGCACCGCCTGGACGACCGTGCGGATGCCGTCCTCGAACGACGTCGCGCCGGCCACGCCCGAGGCCGTGCCCGGTCCTCGTCCCATGTCGTAGAACTTCAGCAGGGCGCGCATGTCCTCGTCGGTGACGGGGCGGCGATACGCTTCGCCGGCCAGGTGCCGGACGATGCGCGTGGCGCAGGGGAGCTCGTCGGCGGGCGTAGTCGGCCGGCAGATGAAGATGCGGCGGCGGCTGGGCGTGTCTGAGATGCCGGTGACACGGTGTGGCCCGTTGATCGACAGGTCGCGCAGGTGCGGGAACGTGGTGATCCCCTGCGCGCTGCCGATCTGCGTGTCGGCCAGCGTGTGCTCGATCGGCGCGATGAGATCGTCCACTGGCCCCGCCAGCCGCTGGATGAACGCTGCCGCCACGACCTGCGGCCCCGCGCGCACCGCGATCGGCGGCGTCTGCATGGTGAGGCCCGCCGGGTCGGACTCCTGCATCTTCGGGTTGATGTCGAGCAACGCCGCGCGTTCGCCGTTGATCGAGATCTCGATCTGCTCGCCCCTTGCCGTGCCGCCGAACAGCTGGCCCGTGGGGGTGCCGTGCAGCATCAGCCTGAAGACGTAGTCGCCGTCGGCCGGGAAGGTGTGTTCGACGACGAGGCCGCCCCGCGTGCCCATCGGCGCGCCGTCGACGTGGGCGAGCTGCGACATCGTGCGCGGCACCTTGTAGGTGGCCTCGCTGGCAGTCGCCGCGGGATCCCCCATCGCCTGGCGGGCGATGGCGTTCGCGGCGCGCAGGTAGCCCTCCATCAGCACCGGCGAGAAACCCTGCGCGTCGGCGATGTTGTCGAAGCCGTCGCTGATCGTGTCGGCCGGCAGGTAGGCGGTGGCGTCGACATCGAGATCGAGCAGCGCCTTGACCGATCGCGCGTACTCGGCGCGATTGAGCCGCTGGAACGCCCGCCGGCCCGGGTTCGGGTGCACGGCCGCGACCGCATCCATGCGCGCCTCGAGCGACGCCGCAAAGGCGGCCAGGCGCGCCGCCTCGGGCCGCGGGCTGCCCGAGGGCGGCATCATGCCCGCGCGGAGCTTCCTGATCAGCTTCTCGGCGAGCTGCGGCTGGCTGTCGGGCTTCGAGAAGTCAAACGCCTCGAGGTTGAGTTCGGCCTTCATCTCCCACTGGTCGTGGCACGCCAGGCAGAACTCGCCGACGATCGCGCGCTGTTGATCGAGCGACAGGAGCTGCGCGTGCGACGGCGACGGTGCCGGCTGGCGTTGCCGTGTCGCCGCCGTGGGCATTGCATGAGGCATGGCACGAGCGACCGACTGCAGCGGCGTGGGGCGTGCGCGCGGACCATCGGCTGCGAGGCCGAGACCGAGCGCCGCGAGGCCCACGCCGCCAACGAGCGCGACTGTGGCGAGCTTCACGGGGTCTCCCGGTGAACTGATGACTTTCGGGTGCGGGCAGAGTATAAGGGCTGCTTCTCGCGCGGCAATCTCTTTTTGCATCGAGCGGTCGGTCATATGCGTGGCCGACGGCCGGGAATGAGACGGGCATGAACGACTTCGGGAAGTGCGCGGCCGCGGCCGCGTTCGCGTGCGCGATCCTCGGCGCTCCGGTGGCGTCGGCACAGGACGCCGCGCTGGCCACGGCCGGCCAGGACACCCTCGGCGACCTCCTCGCCCGCGACCAGGTGGCCATCGGCTGGTTCGTCCCCGCCCGGACGGCGGAGGCCGCGGCGAAGGCCGGTGCCGACCCGCGCATGGACTTCGTGTTCTTCAACATGGAAGCCGTCGAAAGCTACAAGCCCGCCGAGATGCAGGCGTTCATCGAGGGGATGCGCCCAGTGCCGGGAGGCCGCCGGCAGACCGCGCCGCCACTGATGGCGCGCATCCCCGTGTTCCACGACGATCCCGCCGCGGCGCGCCTGCGCACCAGCGAGGTCGTGCGCGCGGGCGCGCAGGCGGTCGTGTTCCCCGGCATGGAGACGGCAGAGGAAGCGCAGCAGGCGCTCGACGCCGTGCGCGTCGCTGCCTCCGGACGCGCCGTCGCCTCTGTCTTCATCGTCGAGAGCGAACTCGGCGTCGCCAACGCGCGTGCCATCACCAGGCTGCGGCCCTCGGTGGCGATCCCCGGCCCCGGCACGCTGCGCCGCGTGTACCAGGGCGACATGGTCAAGGTCGAGCACGCCATCCAGGTGCAACTGGCCGCCTGCAAGGAGTTCGACGTGCCGTGCGGGATCACGGCCAACGCCAGCGACGTCGCGACGCGGGTGGCCGAGGGCTTCCGCGTCATCATCATCTACGACCGCGACTACGACGCGACCATCGACGTGGCGCGCGGCCTGGCAGGGCGCGCACCCAGGCCCGCGCCGCCGACGCCGGCGGAACCGGAGTCGGCGATCGAACTGTGGAACCGGGGGGCGACGGCCTTCGGCGTCTTCGTGCCCGACGAGCGCCCGCGGGTGGCAGGGGACAGCCCGGCGGCCGGCGACGCGGCTGCGCCGCTCTACACGCGCGAAGGTGCCGCGCGGCTCGGGGCGAACCCCCTCTACGACTACCTGTTCCTCAACCTCGAAGGGCGCTACGACGCGTCGGCGATCCGCACCGTCGTTGCCGGGCTGGGCCCGTCGATGGCGGCGCCGCGCAAGACCCTGATCGTGCGCATCCCGCCAATCGCGGCCGATGGCGTCGATGCCGCGCGTGCGCGCGTCGCCGAGGCCTTGCGGCTGGGCGCCGACGGCGTCGCGCTGCCGCACATCCGGTCGGTCGATGACGCCAGGCAGGCCGTTGGGTTCTTCACAGACGCGGGTGGCAACGTGTGGTCGCGGGCAAATCCGAACGGCACGACACTCGCGATGCTGATGATCGAAGATGCCGACACGCTCGCGCAGGCCGCCGCCATCGCCGACGTGGGCGGGTACAGCGTGCTGGCGTGCGGGATCGGCAGCCTGACGCGATCGCTCAACGGCGACCGCGCCGCGGCCGAGCGGGGCACGCAGGCCATCCTGGCCGAAACGAAGCGCGTGAAGGCGGTGAACATGCTCACCGCCACCACGCAGGACGTCGAATCACGCGTGCAGCAGGGGTTCGACGCCCTGCTCGCGATCGGCCCAGACCCCGACGCCGTCATCGCCAAGGCCCGCCCCCAGGCACGCCGCTGACGCCCCCAGGTTGTGAGCCTGCAACCGAGCGCCCCGAGCGCGCGCTCTACCGCGTCAACACCGTGCACACCGACGCGCAGATCGGTCCGCCGATGTTGAACGTCGCGGCTGCCCGCGGGTTCCTGACCTGCAGCGGCGCGGGCGCCTTGCCGAGCAGCTGCCACGCGGCCCAGCCGATCATCGCGATGCCCGTTGCGCCGATCGGG
>JAEUQQ010000659.1 GCA_016789685.1 Acidobacteriota bacterium
GAGGAAGCGCCTCCCGTACCCCATCGTCTTGAGGCGGGGATCGAGTACCGCGAGCACGCCGCGATCCTCCCTGTGCCGCAGCAGGCGCCCGAGTCCCTGGAGGAGCGCGAGGATCGCGAGCGGCACCTGGTAGCCGTGGAAGGCATCGCCGCCGCGCTCGGTGATGGCCTCGATGCGGGCCTGCACGATGGGGTCGCCTGGCGAGGCGAATGGCAGCTTGTCGATGATCACGCACGACAAGGCGTCGCCCACGACGTCGACGCCCTGCCAGAACGACGACGTCGCCAGCAGCACCGCGTTGGGCGTCCGCCGGAACTGCTCGACGAGCTGCGTGCGCGGGGCCGATCCCTGCACGAGCATCGGGTAGGGCAGTCGCGGCGCGATGCGCGCGTGCACGTCGCGGAGGTTCGCGTAGCTCGTGAAGAGCACGAACGCGCGCCCCTCGCTGCGCTGCAGGATCTCGACCACCTCGCGGGCGGCGTGCTCGACGAACTCGGGTGAGCGCGGATCGGGCATCGAGCGCGGCAGGTAGAGCAGCGACTGCCGCGCGTGATCGAACTCCGAGGGCAGGCGCACCTCGTCGGCCTCGCGCACGCCGAGGCGCGCGCGCACGTAGCCGAACTCCCCGTTGACGCACAGCGTCGCCGACGTCAACACCGCCGCGCGCGGGCGCTCGAGCAGGTGCTCGCGCACGATCGACGACACGTCGATCGGCATCGCCCGCAGGTACGTGCCGCGTCCGCGGATCTCGAGGAAGAAGACGAACGACGGATCGTTGGCCGCAAGCAGGAACCGCAGGTCGTCGCGGAAGTCGGCGGCGCGCTTGCCGAGAGCCTTGAGATCCTCGTCGGCGTCTTCGACGAGCGTCACCGCGCCGGCCCACTGGTCGAGTGCCTGCACGAGCATGAATCCGGCCTCGAACACGTCCTCCATGACCTCGGCCGAGAGCCGCAGGCGCTCGTCGAAGAGGCCGTCAGACTGGCGGGGGCCCCGCGACTGGCCGGGGCGGCGCATCGTGAGGTCGGTGAAGAAGGCCTTGCCGTTGAGCGACGTCGTCACGATGGCCGCGCGCAGATCGGCGGCCTGGATCTTGTTCCCGATGCGCTTCTGGTTGACGAGCCGTTCGCCGTCGCGCACGAGCTCGTCGAGGCGGAAGTTGCTCGCGGCCACGCCGAAGTACTGCGTGGCGATGTCTTCGAGCTGGTGGGCCTCGTCGATGACCAGCAGCTCGCACTCCGGGATGACTTCGCCGAAACTGTGCTGGCGGATGGCGGCATCGGCGCACAGCAGGTGGTGGTTGACGACGACGAGGTCGGCCTCGGCCGCCTCCTGGCGCATGGTCGTGATGAAGCACTCGCTGTACTGCTGGCACGAGCTGCCCATGCAGTTCTCGGTGCTCGCCGAGACGTCGTTCCAGAACGACACGTCCTCGGGCAACTCGTCGATCTCGGCACGGTCGCCCGACCGCGTCGTGCCCGACCACTCGTCCACGAGCGTCAACGAGATGCGGTCGGCGGCCGACTTGATCACCGGCTGCTCGCGGAACTGCGTCCAGCGGTGCTTGCAGAGGTAGTTGCCGCGCCCCTTCATGCACACGGCCTTGAACGGGCGGTCGAGCGCGCTGCGGAGGATCGGGAGGTC
>JAEUQQ010000685.1 GCA_016789685.1 Acidobacteriota bacterium
TACCTCCACCGGATGCACCAACCCCGACTGGGGAGCCTCGCGAGGAAGCCGGGCCACGAATCCTCGGGCATCTGCCCGCGGGACGTGACCACTAGGGGTGTGCGTAGAGGTATGCGCAGGCCGGTGGGGAATCCCCTCACAGGGGGAGGGACGAAGGGGTTCTGGGGGAGGGGCGAGCGGGAGTTCGGCGGGGTCGCGCGCCGGTCTAAGGCGTATCGGGCGGGGCGTCGCTCGGGTCACCGGGGCTGTGCAGGCGGCGCATGCGGCGGAACACCTCGACGGACGCGCGGAGCTGCTCGGCCTGGCGGATCTTCTCAGGCCAGCTCAGGGCCTGGCGGTCGCGTTGCCATTCCGCCTGGCGACGCAGCAGGGCATCAGTCTCGCTCATCGAGGAACCTCGACCGGAATCGCTTCCACGCCTCGAGCAGCCCATGCCTCCGGGCGAGGTCGCGGATGGACTCGGCGGCGACGGTGTGGGATTCCAGCAGCGCGAGCACCCTGGTCATGTCCTTGGCACGGCCGACGCTGAGTGCGATCACGGCCAGGTAGTCGGCCGAGACGACGCGGAAGGGCACACCGTCGAAGTCGGCCGTCTCGGCCATGTCGACCGCGGCGCGGGTGAGGTCGCTGAACACCGGCACGAACTGCACGGGCCACGCGCCGATACGAACGGCCTCACCCTCGGGTGCATATCCCCGTTCGCGGCAGTAGTCGTAGATTGGGCCCGGCACGTCGATGCGATCGGGCGACGGAACCGCGACGAGCACGTCGGCGTCGAGCGTCGCAACCGCCTCGGTGTAGCGCATCTGTGCGGCCGCGCCGAACAACGCGTAGTCGCGGATCACTCCGGCGTCGCGCATCGCGTTCAGCAGAGCCGCCACATCTTTCACGAGAAGGATGGTACGGCCGTCGTCGCGTCACAGCAAGCACCGCGACCGGGTCGGCACCGCCGTCAGCCCCGCGGGCGCGCCACGACCGACGCGGGGGTGATGAGCGCTCCTGCCTCGTCTGCGGCGATGCCCCGGGCGCCTGGCGCGCGGCCTATCGGGCCGGCGCCGGCGACGTGGTGATCAGGTTGTGCAGCGTGATCGTGGCCGACCCGCAGATCTTCACGAACTCCTGGAACTTCGGGTTCCCGTTGATCTCGGCGAGGTAAGTCACGCGCGCCTGGACGAGCGCGACCGGGTCGGCCGCCCACACGTAGATGCTGCGGTTGTTCTGGTTGCCGATGTAGACGCCCATGTAGCCCCAGGTGAGGAGCTTCCCGGAGGCGACGTGCTTGTTGAGGATGGGCGCCGCGATCTCGTTGACGAGCGCATCCGCGCGCGCCAACTGGTCGGCCGCGCAGTTGTAGCCGGCGATCAGGACCGTGTTGCCGGGCGCAATGGCCCCGCGAGGCGTCTGTGCCGACGCGACAACCGGCAGACACGCGAAACAGGCGGCGACGACGAGGGCAGCGACGCGCATGGGGGAGCTCCTTGAGGACACGGGCGGGCAGGCACCCGCGCGGGATGGCGCGGGGTCGCTTGTCACCGTATGCGCAAGAGTGGAGGGGATCCCCTCATGGAGGGGCAGCGTTCGACTCGTTTCGACGCTGACGCCTGTTTGTGAGCCGTTTTCGACGCTCGACAAGCTATTTCGACGTGCATGGGGAGAAGGTGCAAGTTGGGGAGTGAGAGGCGAGATCGTCCTACACGCTGAACGGGTTCTGGATCTTCAGCCGGCCGTCGATGATCTGGCCCGATTGCAGGTCTTCGGTGTACAGCGTCGCGCATCCGGCTTCGAGCGCCGCCGAGACGATGAGCGCATCGTAGATGTGGAAGCCATGCTGCGTTGCCAGGCGCAGGGCGAGGTCGTGCGTCTCGGCCGTGACGGCGAGCGGCGGCTGGCAGAGCGCACGAACGGCGGCGAGTGCGTCGGTCACCTCTGACCACGACATGTGCAGCGTCCGACGTGCGACCGCCGCCAGTTCGTTCAGCACCTGCACGCTGATGACACCGCCGCGCGCCAACAGCGCTTCCGCGATGGGCGTGCGGTCAGCGTGCTCCCCGATGGCGTACACCAGGACGTTGGTGTCGAAGAACACGCTATCGCTCATGGGCGGCGTCGCGGTCGAAGGTGAAGCCCTCGGGCAGGGCGCGGCGCAGCCGCCGGAGCCGCTCGAGGGCCTTCTGCCGGCTGCGATCTCGGCTCACCTCGAACTCCCGGTCGGCCACGACACGGATCTCGATCTGGTCGCCTTCCTTCAGTTCGAGTGCCTCCACCACCGCGGCGGGCAGCCGCACGGCGAGGCTGTTTCCCCACTTCGCCACCTGCATGCTTCGACTCCCCGGGTTAGATATACATGTATGAGTGTATATCATTTACCCACGACGAAGGAGGGGAGTCGGCGGCCGCTAATAAGCGATATCATTACATCGCTTACTAACGAAACTCGTTCGGAAGCTCCGCTTACTTGGGCATCGCAATGATGAGGACAACCGGGCGCTACGTGGGGCTGACCAGTGACGGGCTGGCGAAGGCGTTCATCCCTGCCGCCCTTCCCCCGACTCCGCCACTCGAGGTGGATGAGCACCTGCGGGATCAGCTCGACGCCGCGCTCCTCGCCCTGGGACGGCTCGACAGCATTTCGTCGATGCTGCCCAATCCCGAGCTGTTCCTCTACAGCTACGTCAGGAAGGAAGCCCTCGTCTCGTCGCAAATCGAGGGCACCCAGTCGTCGCTCTCCGACCTGCTCC
>JAEUQQ010000747.1 GCA_016789685.1 Acidobacteriota bacterium
GGTAACGCTCGAGGGCCGCCAGCGACGAGGCGATCGTGGCCTCGTCGTGCCTGGTTGCCGCCTCCTCGATCTCGTGGCCGAGCCGCGTCACATCGTGCGCGCCGTACGACGAGCCGGTGCCCTTCATGTTGTGGCCGAGCACGCGGATCGCCTCGTAGTCCTGGCGCCCGAGCATCTCGCCCATCTCCTCGACGTCGTGCAGGCGTCCCTCGATGAACGGAGGGACGATCTCGGCCAGGTCCTCGTCGATCACGATCACCGGGTGCGCGACGTCGGAGGGATCCGGGGCGACGGCCGCCGCCGCAACGGCGACGGCCAGACGGTCGGCAGGCCGCGCGTGCTGCCCACGTAACCAGCGCTCGACCACGGCCAGCAGTTCCGACTTCGAAATCGGCTTCGTGAGCACCGCGTCGAACCCGGCCGCCACGCACCGGGCCGCGTGCTCGGGGCCGTCGTGGGCCGAGAGCGCCAGCAACGGGATGCCACGCGTGCGGGGCGCCGACGCGGCGCGTACGGCCCGGGCCGTCTCGAAGCCGTCGCGCACCGGCATCTGGACGTCGATCAACGCCAGGTCGATCCGCTGCTGCTGCATCAGTCCAAATGCCTCTTCGCCATTGCCCGCGAAACACACCCGCCAGCGATCGCCCGCCAGGTAACGCTCGAGCAGCCGACGGTTGTCGTCGACGTCGTCGGCCACGAGGATCACGGGCCGGCGGTCGATCCATCGCAGCAGGGCGTCCTGGATGTCGGGCCGCTGCACCGGCTTGGTCCTGAAGTCGTCCATGCCGGCTTCGAGGCTCAACGTCCGATAGGTCTCGAGCGCGTGGGCCGTCAGCGCGATGATCGGCGCCTTCCCGCCCCCGAGCATGCGCTCCTCGGCACGAATGGCGCGGGTCGCTGCAAAGCCGTCGACGTTCGGCATCTGCAGGTCCATGAAGATCGCGTCGTAGCGCCTTGCGCGGGCGTGCTCGACCGCCTCGCGGCCATCGCACGCGAGATCGACCGCGCACCCCTCGAGTTCGAGCAGCCGCCGGGTGGCGCGCTGGCTCTCTGGGGTGTCTTCGGCGAGCAGCACCCAGGGCCGCGACACCAGCGCCGGTCGTGCGTCGGCGTCCTGCGTGGCCGGCCGCGGCAGGAGCGTGTCGAGCAGGTGCTCCACCCGCGATCGCCTGAGGGGCTTGGCAAGGATGGGCCCCGTCCACGGGTCGTCGGCCCCGGCGACGGCGCGTCCTGGCGAGACCACCAGTACCGTGCGCTGTGGATGGGCCAGCGCCGCCTGCCGCGCAGCCGCCGGCGCACGCCACAGCGTGTCGCGGTCGACGAACACGATGCCGGCGTCTTGCGGCGCGCCGACAGCGGCCTCGACGTCGCGGGCCAGGTCGACCGTGAACCCTGCGCCCTGCAGGTGCTCGGCGAGCGCCTCGGCCGCCGCGCGGTGACGATCGACGACGCGGGCCCGGAGTCCGTCGTACGTCCGGCGAGGCACAACCTCGGCCGCGTCGTCCGGCACTGGAAGCGGCAGCGACACCGCGAAGCAGCTGCCGCGACCGACGTCGCTGTCGAGCGCCAGCGTCCCGCCCATGCACTCGACGAGCGAGGCCGCGATGGCGAGCCCCAGCCCCGTGCCACCTGCCTTGCGTGTGCTCGACGCATCGACCTGGTAGAACTTGTCGAAGATCCGCGCACGATGCTCGGGCGGAATCCCGGGCCCCGTGTCGCGCACGGTGATCGTCACCGCGGCGCGCCGCGGCGCGTCGAGCGTCGCGTCGATCGACACCGCGATCTCGCCGACCTCGGTGAACTTGATCGCGTTGCCCAGCAGGTTGAGGACGACCTGCCGGATCCGGTGCGGATCGCCGAGCAGCCGCGCGGGCACGCCGGGGCCGACACGGCAGATGACCTCGACGCCGCGGGCCTGCGCGCGCGAGGCCAACGCACTCGTGGCGTCCTCGATCAACGTGCCCGGATCGAAGGGCACCGACTGCACGACGAGTTGCCCCGCGTCGATGCGCGAGAAGTCGAGCAGGTCGTTGATCAGGTACAGCAACGCTCCGGCGCTCGCGTGGACGGTTTCGAGCAGTTCGCGTGTCGCGGCCGGAAGGGCTGACGCCAGCGCGACATCGGTCGTGCCGATGATGGCGTTGAGCGGCGTCCGGATCTCGTGCGACATCGTGGCCAGGAAGTCGCCCTTCGCACGATCCGCCGCCTCGGCGCGCGCCCGCGCGTCGACGAGTTCCTGCGCGGCCCGCTGCTCGTCGGTCAGGTCGCGCACGACGCCGGTGAACTGCGTCTGATCGCCGATCACCACCGTGGAACCGGCCAGCGAGAACGGGAATGTCGTGCCGTCGCGGCGCAGGCCACGGACCTGCACCGAGACCTTGCCGCCGCCTCCCTCGCCGGCCAGCAGGCGGTCGCGCAGCGTGCCGAGCGGCGCGATGTTCCCGCCGGGTGCGAGCATCGCGCAGGAGCGGCCGATCAGCTCACGCGGCGTGTAGCCGAACATCCCGGCGCCGGCGTCGTTGATCATGCGGATGTGGCCGTCCGCATCGACGGCGACGATGCCCTCGGCGGCGGTGTCGAGGATGGCGCGGATGGTCGCACTCGATTCCCGGAACGCCCGTTCGCGGCGCAGGCGTTCGCCGATGTCGCGCAGGTAGCCCGTGAACACCGGCACGGGCCCGCTGCGGTCGACGATGACCGACAGTTCCACGTCGATTTCAGTGCCGTCGGCGCGAAGCCCCATCACCTCGATGCGCTTGCCGAGGATGCGTTGCTGGCCCGACGCGCGCAGGCGGGCCATGCCCTCGACGTGTGCTTGTCGATAGCGCTCGGGGACGAGCACCTCGGTCAGCGGCTTGCCAATCACGTCGTCGCGACGGAATCCGAATGTCTCCTCGGCTGCGGGATTGAACTCGATCAGGCGGCCGTCCTCGTCGATCGACACGACAGCGTCGAGCGCCGTCCGCACGATCGCGTGGTGTCGTCCCTCGCTGATCCGGCGCGCCTCCTGCATCTGCTCGGCACGGTCGAGCGCGCTGATCCGCTCGCGCACGGCCTGCTCGAGGGCCTCGGTGCGTTGGGCGACCTTGCGTCGCAGCAGGACGTTCCAGGCCACGACGACCGCGAGCACGGCAACGCCGGCCAGGGCCAGCGCCCCCACCTCGCGCCAGCGCGCGGCTTCGACGTCCATGGGCGTGGTCGGCTGCGGGCCGGCAAGAAAGGGTACCGCCGCGATAATCAGCCCGCCCAGCGCCACGGCCAGCCACGCAAGCCGTGCCCCGAGGTTCACAGGTCGAGCGTCGGGGGCGGCACCGGGGTCGGAGCGCTGTTCGGGAATCTGGGACACGCAGGCAGCTCGAAGGGTCAAAGGGCCTGAGTGTGGCCCTCCTCGCCTTCGCAATCGGCGCCAGGCGTCAGAAGTTGAGCCGGGTCAGCTCGAATGCCAGGTCAGGCCGATGCCCACGGCGACGCGGAAGAAGTTGAACGACCCGGAGGCGGTCCGCGGGAAGTCGTCGCCCTGCTTGAGCACGCGGAAGTAGCGGACGTCTGCCTGCACGGCGAGCAGTTCGGTCACCGGCACGCGCAGCCCTCCGCCGGCGTCGATGCCGAAGTCGGTGCGGCTCAGGGTCCGTTCGCATGCGATGCCACAGCCGCGCGCCCGGATCAGGCCGACGCCGCCGATCGCGTACGGCTGGATGGTGCGGGTGTGCGGGCTCACGACGAGGTTGACCATCAGCGTCGACAGCCCGCTGTCGGCAAACCGCTCGTCGTTGAAGCGGGTGCTGTGCGCGATTTCGGCTTCGGCACCGAACCAGCCGCGCCCTTCAAACGCCGTCACGGCGCCCGCAAAGGCATTGCCGTCGTCGGTCGTGTCGCCGCCGCTCGTCTTGCCGAACGACACCTGCGCCCAGCCCGTGAACTGCGCCGACGCCACCGCGGGCACGCCGCCCACGAGCACGAGTGCCGCCAATACGGCACGCCCCACCCTCTCACACCGACGCATGCGTCTCTCCGAGCCCAGGATGCTGATGTCCTGCAGGGGCGGATTGTAACGTCCCGCGCGAGCGCGCCACAAATCGGTATGGGCTCAGCGCCAGCGGAAGATGCGCAGGGCCACGGCAAAACAGACCAGGCCCCACGCCGCCAGCACCCCGGCCTGCGGCGCGACACCAGCCGCTCCCGCGCCATCGATCATCGTCGCGCGCAGCGCGTCGTTGAGCGCCGTCAGCGGCAGGGCCCGGATGAGGGGCTGCATGACCTGCGGGAAGTTGTCGGCCGAGAAGAACACGCCCGACAGCAGCCACAT
>JAEUQQ010000023.1 GCA_016789685.1 Acidobacteriota bacterium
TCCACCGGCGAAGGCGGATACACTCTCGCGCACTCCGACAACTCACTGTGCGCGGGAGCCCGGCATGCAGACGGCCACGTCTCTGAATCTCGCTTCGATCCTCGATCACCAGGCGCGCATGCGCCCTGGCATCGACGCGATCGTGTTCGACCAGGTCAGGATCGACTACGCCGCCCTGCACGGCATGGTGGGGCACCTCGCCAACGGCCTCAAGGCGCTCGGGTACGGCCCTGGCGACCACATCGCCCTGTGCTGTCCGAACCTGCCGTTCTTCCCGATCGCCTACTACGCGATCCTGCGCATCGGGGCCACGGTGGTGCCGCTCAACGTGCTGATGCGCCCCCGCGAGATCGCCTATCACCTCAACGACAGCGACGCCACGGGCCTGCTCGTGTTCGAAGGCACGCCCGAACTGCCGCTCGCGCAACTCGCCGTCGAGGCGATGCCCGATGCGCCCGGCTGCCGTCACCTGATCGTCATGACGCGCAATCCGCAGGCCACCGAGCACGAGGGGCAGAAGACGCTCGCCTCGGTGATGGCGGGCCAGAGCCCGGTGTGCCCCGTTCATCCGACGCGCCCCGACGACACAGCCGTGATGCTCTACACGTCTGGCACGACGGGGCAGCCCAAGGGGGCCGAACTCACGCATTCCAACATGGTGATCAACGCGTCGCTGTCGCGCGACCTGCAGTTGCCGTTCATCGACGTGCGTCCAGGCGCGCGCAACACGCTGCTCGCGACGCTGCCGTTGTTCCACTCCTACGGGCAGACGGTCCTGATGAACGCCGGCCTGCTGGGAGGCTCGACGATCGTGCTGCTGCCGCGTTTCGAGCCCGCGGCCGTCATCGAGACGATGGTGCGTGAGAAGGTGAACCTCTGGGCAGGCGTGCCGACGATGTTCTGGGCCCTGCTCGACCACGTCGATCGGCATCACCTGTCGCCGCATGGTGTGGCCGAGCACCTGCGGAGCGCGACCTCGGGTGGCGCCCCGATCCCGGTCGAGGTACTCACGCGGTTCGAGCAGGTCTTCGGCGTGGCCGTGCTCGAGGGCTACGGCCTGTCAGAAACCTCGCCGGTCGCGACGTTCAACCAGGTGGGGCGCCCGTCGAAGCCGGGCACGGTGGGCCTCCCGATGCCCTACTGCGAGGTCGCGGTCGTCGACGACAACGACGAGCCCGTGCCGACCGGCGCGCTTGGCGAGGTCGTGATCCGTGGCCACAACATCATGAAGGGCTACTACAAGCGGCCCGAGGCCAACGCCGAGGTCCTCAGGAACGGCTGGTTCCACAGCGGCGACATCGGCCGTCTCGATCACGACGGCTACCTGTCGATCGTCGATCGCAAGAAAGACATGATCATCCGCGGCGGCTTCAACGTGTATCCGCGCGAACTCGAAGAGGTGCTGATGACGCACCCGGCGGTGTCGCTGGTGGCGGTCGTGGGCACGCCCGACGAACGGCTGGGCGAGGAAGTGAAGGCTGTCGTCGTGCGCAAGCCCGGCGCCACGGTCACCGACGCCGAGTTGATCGAGTGGAGCAAGGGCCAGTTCGCCTCGTTCAAGTACCCGCGCGTGATCGAGTTCAGAGACGCCCTGCCGATGGGGCCGACCGGAAAGATCCTCAAGCGCGAGATGCGATGACGCGTTGCGGGCGACGGGCGCGCCAGCCCGTCCGGCTCCGGGCCGGGCGGCGGCTACTCCGGTGCGCCGTCGAACGCGTCGAGCGTAGCCAACACCGCTCCCGCGTGCGCCATGTCGTCGAGCGCCTGCGCCGAATCCCCCGGCTCGAGGTTCACGCCGCGGATGCCGTCGGTGAGCACCGTGACCTCGAGACCGGCCCGCCGAGCGCCGAGCACCGAGTTCTTGACGCAGTAGTCGGTCGCCAGGCCCACGACCACGAGCTGGGCGACCCCGCGGTCGCGCAGGGTCTCGACCAGGCCCTTGCCATCGTCGAGATGTCCGTCGAAGGCGTCGTATCCGTGCGGATCGAAGGGCGAATCGCCCTTGGTGACGAGGCGCGTGCTCGACGGGAGCATCAGGTCCGGGTGCAGGCGGGCCCCCTTGGTCCCCTGCACGCAGTGGACGGGCCACGCGCCGCCGTAGGCCGAAAAATGCGGTGATTCGGCCGGATGCCAGTCGCGGCTGGCGAAGACGGGCGCGCCCGCCGCTGCCGCCCGCGAGGCCGCGGCGTTGCAGACCGGCACCACGTCGTCGCCGTCGGGGACGGCGAGGGTTCCCCCGGCGCAGAAGTCATTCTGGACGTCGACGATCAGCAGGGCCGTCTCGGGCGTGAAGGGCATAGCGCCCAGCCTACACCACGCGCGGCCGCCAGTGATCAGCCGCGAGGCGGCCCCCACAGCGTCCGTTCGACGATGCGTACCAGATCGGGCGAGGCAAACGGCTTCGGGAGCAGGGCCGCGCCGCCCAGCTGCGCGTGCTGGATGGCGTCGCCGGTGTAGCCCGACATGAACACGACGCGCGTCGTGGGACGCGACCGGTGCAGCGTCGCCGCGAGGCTCGGGCCGCTGCTGCCTGGCAGGACGACGTCGCTCAGCAGCAGGTCGATCGGCCCGAGATGGGCGGCCGACCGCGACAGGGCGTCGGTCGCGTTGCAGGCGTCGATCACCTCGAATCCTGCGCGTGTGAGGATGGTGCGCGCCAGCATGCGCACGGCGTCCTCGTCCTCGACGAGCAGGATGGTGGCGCTGCCGCCCGCCGCCAGGTCGTGGTGCACGTCCTGGGTGGGCGCGTCGCTGTCGCGGTGATCGTCGCGCGGCAGCAGGACGGTGAACGTCGACCCGGCGCCCGGCACGCTGACGACGTCCACGGCTCCGCGGTGCAGGGTGACGATGCCGCGCACGGTGGCGAGGCCGAGCCCGGCGCCATCCTCGATGGTCTTGGTCGAGAAGAACGGTTCGAAGAGGCGCGTCATGACGTCGGCGGTCATGCCGGCGCCGGTGTCCTGGACGGCAATCGAAACATACTCGCCCGGCGCGACGGCGAGGTGGTCGGCGCGCGCGTCGTCGATGAGCGCGTTGGACGTGGCGATCGCCAGCCGCCCGCCGTCAGCCATCGCATCGCGCGCGTTGACGGCGAGGTTCATCACGACCTGTTCGACCTGTGCCCGATCGGCGCGCGCCTGCCAGAGATCGTCCGCGAATGTGCACTCGAGGTGGATGGTCTCGCCGAGCAGCCGTCGCAGGAGCCGTGCCGAATCCGAGAGGAGGGCGTTGATGTCGAGCCGCGCCGGCGAGGGTGCCTGCCGACGGCTGAAGGCGAGCAGCTGCCGCGTGAGATCCACGGCGCGATCCGAGGCCTTGCGCACTTCCTCGAGGTCGCGGGCGAGGTCCGTGTCGCCGAGTTCG
>JAEUQQ010000067.1 GCA_016789685.1 Acidobacteriota bacterium
GATCGCGAAGAACGCGACGGGCGTGCTTGGCGCGATCGCGAAGGGCTGGCAGCTGAACCTCGTCGGCGTGATCCAGAGCGGCATCCCGTTCACGATCACCAATGCGACGGCCAGGTCGAACACAGGGGCTGCCGATCGTCCCAACGAGACGTGCGACGGCACGCTGTCGGGCGACGATCGGACGCGTGCGCGGTGGTTCGACACGTCGTGCTATGTGGCGCAGGCGACGAACACCTACGGCAGCGTCGCGGCCAACAGCCTGCGCGGGCCGGGGCTCATGTCGTGGGACTTCTCGATCTTCAAGAACTTCGAGCCGAAGCCGGGCTATCGCCTGCAGGCGCGCATCGAGATGTTCAACGTGCTGAACCGCGCGAACTACGCCAACCCGGCGTCGGCACTCGGCGCGGCGAACTTCGGCACGATCTCGAGTACGAGCGGCCTGCCGCGCAACGTGCAGTTCGGGCTCAAGTTCCTGTTCTAGGGCCATCACACCCGTCGCGGGGCGATCGCACAGCGCCTGCGCCGTTCCACGACGGGTCACGTCGCCCATCGTCCGTGCGCACACGGCCCTCCACCACCGTGTGTCCCTCGCGACTTCGGGCGCGGCGCTGCCAGGCGCTGCGCCCGAAGTCGCCCTTTGTCCCTGCCGCGCCCACATGCGTGCGCGCCAGTGACGCCGGAGGCGCTTGTGACAGCCATCCGCAAGTGGCCTGCCTCGTTGATCGTCCTGCTCGCGCTGGTGCCGGCCGCGGTCGCGGGCCAGGCGCCGCCGGCATCCGTCCCGGACGGACGCTGGATCTTCCGCGCGCCCATCCTGCAGATCACCACCGCCCCCGCCGCAGAGACGGCAGACGAGCAGGATTTCGTGCTGGAGCTGCGCAGCGGCCCGCGTGGGATGCTCACCGGCTCGGTGTCGGTGGGCCTGCGGATGCCGCTGACCGTCACGAAGCCGTGGCATCGCGTCGCCATCGCCGACGGCGTCGCCGACGGCCGCACCGTGTCGTTCTCGGCGTGGCAATACGACCAGTTCCGCAGCACGCTCCACTATCGCGGCGTCGTCGACGGCGACGCGCTGCGGCTGACGATCACGCGCGACACGCCCGCCGGGCCGGTGCGGCGTGAGGTCGTCGCCCGACGCTCGGCCCAGTGAGCCGCGCCGGACGTCTCCACATCCAGGGAATGCGGCCCATGCCGACACTACGCACGCTGCTCGCACTGCTCGTCGCCACTGGCGCCCTGGGGATGATTGCGGCTGCGCCCCAGTCGGAGCCACCCGTCGCGCCGACGTCGGGATTTACCGGCACGATCGGGACGACGCTCGGCGACTCGACGCCCGCGCTGTTGCCGGTCGTTCGCGCACCCGAGGGCAGCCCCAACGTCATCTACATCCTCTTCGACGACGTGGGGTTCTCCGACTTCCAGCCCTACGGGTCAGAGATTGCGACCCCGACGATCGATTCGCTCGCGCAGTCGGGCCTGCGCTACACCAACTTCCACACCGCGGCGATCTGCTCGAATACGCGCGCCGCCCTGCTCACGGGGCGGAATCCGCACTCGGTCGGCATGAAGGATCTCACCGGCCCCGACCGCGGGTTCCCCAATTCGCGCGGCCGGATCCCGCCAACGGCCGCCACGATTGCGCAGATCCTCGGCAGTCGCGGCTACAGTACCGCCGCGCTGGGCAAGTGGCACCTGACGCCCGAAGCCGACACCGGCGAGAACAGTCCGCGCATCGACTGGCCGCTCGGCAAGGGCTTCGACTACTTCTACGGGTTCCACGGCGGGCAGACCGACCAGTTCCACCCGACGCTCATCCAGGACAACCACGCGATCGAGATCCCGAATCGTGCCGGGTATCACTTCTCCGAAGACCTCGTCGACCGCGCCATCTCGACGTTGCGCCACGGTCGCGAGTCCGATCCCACCCGGCCGTTCTTCATGTATCTCGCGTTCAGCACCGTCCACACGCCCATCCAGGCGCCGCGGGCGTACGTGGAGAAGTACCTCGGGAAGTACGAGGCGGGCTGGGACGCGCTTCGGACGTCGCGTCTCGATCGGCAGATCGCGATGGGCATCGTGCCCGCGGGGACGACGCTGCCGCCCCGCAACCCCGGCGACCGGGCCTGGGACGCGCTGTCGGCCGACGAGAAGGTCGTCTACGCCCGCTACATGGCGGTCTACGCCGCGTTCATCGAGCACGCCGACGCGCAGGTCGGGCGGTTGGTCGCGTACCTGAAGGCGTCGGGGCAGTTCGACGACACGCTGATCGTGCTCGCGTCCGACAACGGCGCACCGCCGGAGTCGGGCCCGCAGGGCGCCTTCACCTATCCGTACGGCGACGTCGGCCGGCTGTCGATTGCCGATTCGCTCGCGCGCCTCGACGACCTCGGTACCGCGCGCTCGATGCCGCTCTACCAGCGCGAGTGGGCGATGTCGTCGGTGACGCCGTTCCGCATGTACAAGCTGTCGGCCTATGCCGGCGGCGTCCGCGACCCGCTCATCGTCTCGTGGCCGAGGCGGATTGCGGCGCGCGGCGACATCCGCCGGCAGTTCGTGAACGTGATCGACATCACCCCGACCGTGCTCGACGTCACCGGCATTGCTGCACCAGGCAGCTACCAGGGCGTGCGGCAGATGGCGATGCACGGTCGCAGCATCGCGCCGACGTTCGCGAGCGCCGACGCGCCCGATCCGCGCGAGACGCAGTATTTCGAACTGCGCGGCCACCGCGCGATCTGGCACGACGGCTGGAGGGCCGTGGCCACCCACCGCAACGGCACCCCGTGGGATGCCGACACGTGGGAACTCTTCGACGCGCGACGTGACCCGGCCGAGACGACCGACCTGTCGGCGAAGGACCCGGCGCGGCTGAAGCAGTTGCAGGACCTGTGGTGGCGCGAGGCGAGGACGTACGGGGTGTTGCCGCTCACCGAGCGGCGGTAGTGTCCGGAGCTCCGGCGCAGCCAACGCTGGGGGGCGTGTCTCGGCTCGCCGCGGCGGTATCCAGGAATTCCCGCCTGATTGTCTGCAATGGTGCCCTTTGATGTGCTTTGTCGCTTGTGGCACCGCCGCCAGCGTTCCTACAGTGGCGCCGTACGAGCGAGCCGTGGGTCCGGACGACTACGTGCATGGCTGAGCGTCCACCATTTCTCGACCTTGGCTCGCCCTGGATCGCCTGACGTTCGTGGGTGCCGTGGCGGTGGCGCCCGGAGGGATTGGACATGCGCACTCTGGCTGCCGGCATCATCGCGGCGCTCGTCACCCTTGCCCCCATCGGGGCGTTCGCCCAGCAGGACATGGGCACCATCACCGGCACCGTCACCGACCCGAGCGGCGGCGTCCTGCCGGGTGTGTCCGTCACCGCGACCGAGCAAGCGACCGGCGTCGCCATCACCGTGGTGACGAACGAGACGGGACTGTACGCCATCCCGTCCCTCAAGGTCGGGACGTACACCGTCGAGGCTGCACTCGAAGGATTCAAGAAGGCGCTCACGCGAAACCTGCCGCTCAGCGCCGGCACCCGCGTCGCCGTGGATTTCAAGCTCGACCTCGGCAGCCTCACCGACGACGTGACGGTCATCGCCGAGTCGCCATTGCTCAAGACCGAGAACGCGTCGTTGTCGCAGGTGCTCAAGGACAAGGAGATGCGGGAGTTGCCGGTTGTCGGCCGCAACTTCCAGACGCTCGGGGTCCTTGCGGCAGGCGTCCAGCCGGCGCTCGGGCACACCGACCAGCAGGGCGGGTTCAACGCGCATGGTCAGTGGGCGACCCAGAACAACTTCATCGTCGACGGGATCGACAACAACTCGCAGGTGCTCGGCCTCCAGGATCGCAAAGCGCAGGTGCTGCTCCCCAGCCTGGATGCCATCCAGGAGTTCCAGGTCCAGACCAGCAACTACTCGGCGGAGTTCGGTCGCAGTGCCGGCGCCGTCATGAACGTGACGATCAAGTCGGGCACCAACCGGTTCGGTGGCACCCTGTACGAGTTCCATCGCAACGACAGGTTCGACTCGCGGCCGACGTTCTCGTACACCGATCGTGACGGTGACGGCAAACCCGACCCCGACGGGCTGCTGCAGAACCAGTTCGGCGGCACGTTCGGCGGCCCGGTGCGTCGCGATCGCACGTTCTTCTTCGGCAGTGTCGAGGCGACGCGCACCGAGGGCGAGAAGGCCAGCCTCGTCACCGTGCCGTCGCTACTCGAACTCCAGGGCAATTTCTCCGGATCGGGCGTGACGGTGCGCGACCCGGCGACCGGGCTGGCGTTTGCCAACAACACGGTTCCCACGACCCGCTGGGATCCCGTGGCAGCGGCCATGGTGGCGAGGCTCTGGCCCAAGCCAAATTTCTCTGGCGCGACGCGCGACAACTACGTGTCTGCTCCAGAGTCGAACATCGAGCGCGACCAGTACGACGTCCGCGTCGATCACAACTTCACGTCGAACAATCGCGCGTTCATCCGGGTGAGCCACCATCGTCTCGACAGCGTGAACTTCGGGCCGCTGCCCGTGCCGGCGGTGGGCGCGACCAACAACACGACAGCGCGCGACGAGAGCACGGGGTGGAATTCGGCGTCGTCGTTCACGCGCATCTTCAGCAGCAGCGTCGTCAGTGAGTCGCGTGTCGGGTTCAGTTACCTGAACGTCGACAAGTTCCCGCTCTCTGACGGCTTTCCGAATGCGGATTTCGGCCTGGGTGTGTTCGCCCCCGAGCCGATCCAGGGCCTGGCCCGCATCCTCTTTGCCGGCTCGTTCCCCTACGCGGCCGTCGGCGAGTCGGCCAACAATCCCAACCACAAGGAATCGCGGACGCTTCAGCTCCTCAATAACGTGTCGATCCTGAAGGGTAAGCACAATTTCAAGGCAGGCGCCGACATCCGCTTCATCCAGTCGAATGCCCATGGATCGGCGCAGGCACGTGGCCAGTATCAGTTCAACGGCCGGTTCACCGGCTCGAGCTTCGGCGACTTCCTGCTGGGTTGGCCCAGCCAGATCGTCTACAACGACATGCAGGACGCGAACCTGCGCGAGCAGGACTACATGTTCTACGTGCAGGACGACTGGAAGCTCGCGCCGAACGTCACCGTGAACGTAGGCGTGCGGTACGAGTTGAACAGCCCGATGTACGACGCCGACGACCAGGTGTCGACGCTCGACAGGAGTGTGCTGCCGACCGTCAGCGTGATCGAAGCGGGCGCGAACGGCGATTCGTGGTCTGACCGTGCGCTCATCAAGACCGACAGGAACAACGTCGCGCCACGCCTGGGATTCTCGTGGCAGCCGTCGTCGCTCTACAACGTGCGCGGCGGCGTGGGGATCTTCTACGGCACGAGCGGCGGCGGCCTCGGCAACACGAGCCGCATGGTCTCGAACTGGCCGTACTATCGGAACGTCACGATCGCATCGACGACCACGCGGCCGGCTCGTCAGCTGAGCCTCGGGCTCGACGAGTCGCTGCTGGGCAGCACGACCGTGATGCCGCAGAACGTCTCGTGGCAGGTGTGGGAACCCGACTTCCAGCTCCCGACGATCTACCAGTGGAACGTCAACGTGCAGCGCCAGATTGGCAGCCTGATGGTGGCCTCGGTGTCGTACGTCGGCTCGATCACCCGGGAACTGCCGCGCACCTACAACATCAACGGCGCTGGGATCGGCGATCCTGCGACAGAGCGTCAGCGTCGGCTGGTGCCGACGATGGGCAGCATCGTCTATCGCGAGACGTCGGGACGCGCCCACTACAACAGCCTGGAGACGAACCTCGAGAAGCGCATGTCGTCGGGGTGGCAGGTGAGGATGTCGTACACGTGGAGCCGGTCGATCGACGACACCGTCGAGCTGCTGGGCGATGAGTACCAGACCGGCATCGTACAGGACTGGCGCAACCTGCGCGCCGACGAAGGGCGATCGACGTTCAACCGCGAACACCGGTTCGTGACGAACGCCATCTGGCAGCTTCCGTTCGGCACGGGCCATCGCTGGTTGCGTGAGGGCGGCGTCGCCGACTGGATTCTCGGTGGGTGGCAGATCTCCGGCATCATGCAACTGATGTCGGGACAGCCCTGGAACCCGACCATCGCCAACCCGACCCAGTTCCTGGGTGTGACCGAGAGCGTGTGGCGCCCCGATCTCGTCGGTGACCCGTCGGTCTCGAACCCGTCACCGAACGGCTGGGTGAACGCGGCCGCCTTCGCGATTCCGCGCAATGCCGACGGCTCCTACCGATTCGGCACGATGGAACGGAACTCGTTGACCGGCCCGGGCTACTTCAACCTCGACATGGCGATGATGAAGAGCTTCACGTTCGGCGCCAACACGCGCGTGCAGCTGCGCGCCGAAGCCTTCAACGTGCTCAACACGCCGTCCTATGGCATACCAGAGCGGAATCTCTCGAGCCCGGACTTCGGCAAGATCCGGACGACGGTGAATTCACCCCGGCAGATGCAGTTCGGCATCAAGTTCCTGTTCTGAGGTCATCGACGCCCCAGGCCCCGTTGAGGCCCGCCTGACGCTGCCGGGCGGGCCCGCAATCAGCCGAAACGAAGGATACGACGATGATCCCGTCCTGGCGTTGGTCCACCGCCGCGCTCGCCGCAGTCCTCCTGGCAGGACTCGTGGGGCCGCCGCGAGTCACACAGGCACAGCAGGGCCGCCGCCCGAACATCGTCTTCATCCTGGCAGACGACCTCGGCTACGCGGACGTCGGGTTCACCGGCGGCACCGAAATCCGGACGCCGCAGATCGACGCGCTCGCCGCTACCGGGACACGGCTCACGCAGCACTACGCGCAACCGGTGTGCACGCCGACGCGCGCCGCGCTGATGACGGGCCGCTACCCGATGCGCCTCGGCCTGCAGGTCGGCGTCGTGTACCCGTGGTCGCAGTTCGGGCTGCCGCTCGACGAGCGGACGCTGCCGCAAGCGCTCCGCGAGGCGGGTTACACGACGGCGCTCGTCGGCAAGTGGCACCTCGGCCACCACGATCGACGCTACCTGCCGACATCGCGTGGGTTCGATCAGCAGTACGGACACTACCTCGGCACGACCGATTACTTCGCGCACAACCGTGCGGGCGGTCACGACTGGCACCGCAACGATCAGCCGTCGTACGACGAAGGCTACAGCACGCACCTCATCGCCAGGGAGGCCGTGCGGATCATCCGTGAATCAGACGGCAGGACGCCGTTCTTCCTCGACGTGTCGTTCAACGCGCCGCACCTGCCGCTGCAGGCTCCTGAGCGTTACCACGAGCCGTACGCGCACCTGCAGGGTCCTCGGCGCACATACGCGGGCATGGTGGCGGCGATGGACGAGGCCATCGGACAGATCGTTGCCGCCCTCGACGACAAGGGACTCCGCGACAACACCCTCATCGTGTTCGCGAGCGACAACGGCGGCCTCCAGCCTGGTCTCATGAGCAGCAACGGGCCGTTTCGCGAGGGGAAGGGCTCGCTCTACGAGGGCGGCGTGCGCGTCGCCGCCGCGGCGAGCTGGAAGGGGCACATCGCGGCCGGCGCCACCGTCGATCAGCCGATGCACATGGTCGACTGGTATCCAACGCTGCTCACGCTGGCGGGCGCGAGCGTGCAGCAGGCGCTGCCGATCGACGGGCGCGACGTGTGGCCAACCATCACGCAGGGCCGGCCGTCGCCGCACGAGTGGATCCTGATCAACACCACCCCAGAAACCGGCGCGCTGCGCGTTGGCGACTGGAAGCTCGTGTTGAACGGGTCTGTGACCATCGACGAGGGTGCGGCGCCGGGCGCAGGCGCGGCAGGACGCGCGCCGGGACGCCCGGCATCGTCCGCGCGGGCGGTTCCCACCCCGAGCGCTGCGCCGACTGCATCGGCGTTGGGCGGAACAGACGATCCGAACGCCATCGGTGGCCCCGCGCGAGTGCAAGCAGGGCGCGCGGTGCCAGGCAAGCACACGGTCGAGCTGTTCAATCTGGCCACCGACCCCTACGAGAAGGTGAACCTCGCGGACCAGAATCCGGAGAAATTGCGGGAACTCCGCGCAAGGTACGACGCCCTGGCCGCGCAGGCCAGGCCGCCGGCGCCGGACCCTGGCCCGCCGGCCGGATTCAAGCCGCCGAGAGTCTGGGGAGGGGCCGAGCCAACTCCGGCATCACCAATCCCCGGGCGTCCACCGCGAGAGTAGCGAAGGCCTGCCGGCCACCCGTAGCGGCGGGTCAGCGCACGGAACTGGCAAGACCGAAGGCCACTGGCACGGCGTGAGTCGTGATACTCAATCGGGGTCGATCTGCAGACGCTGCAGGGAGCACAGGCACATGAGGGGTTTCCATTCGACGATGGCACTGGCCTCGTCGCTGGCGATTGCCGGCGCGCTGGCCGTGACGGTACCAGGTGATATCGGTCGCGCGCAGCAGCCACCGGCGAGGCCGAACATCGTGTTCCTGCTGGCCGACGACCTCGGGTACGCCGATGTGGGCTTCACCGGCGGCACCGAGATCAAGACCCCGAACGTCGATGCGCTCGCGTCGACGGGCACGCGCCTGGCGCAACACTACGCGCAGCCGGTGTGCACGCCGACGCGCGCCGCGCTGATGACGGGTCGCTACCCGATGCGCCACGGGCTGCAGATCGGTGTCGTGCGCCCCTGGTCGCAGTTCGGCCTGCCGCTCGAGGAGCGCACGTTGCCGCAGGCGCTGCGCGACGTGGGCTACAGGACGGCGCTCGTCGGCAAGTGGCATCTCGGCCACTTCGATCGCCGGTACCTGCCGACCGCACGCGGCTTCGACCTGCAGTACGGCCTGTACAACGGCGCCATCGACTACTACACGCACGAGCGTGACGGCGGCCACGACTGGCACCGCAACGACCGCGCATCGTACGACGAAGGCTACGCGACGCACCTGCTCGCGAAAGAGGCCGTACGCATCATCAAGGAGTCGGATGGCAAGCAGCCGCTCTTTCTGGACGTGGCGTTCAACGCGCCGCACCAGCCGCTGCAGGTGCCCGACAGCTACATGGCGCCGTACGCCCACCTGCCGGGCCCCCGCAAGACTTACGCCGGCATGGTCGCAGTCATGGACGAGGCCATCGGCCAGATCGTCGCCGCGCTCGACGAGAAGGGCATGCGCGACAACACCATCATCGTGTTCTCGAGCGACAACGGCGGACTCCTGCCCGGCGTGCTCAGCAGCAACGGCCAGTTCCGCGACGGGAAGGGATCGCTCTACGAAGGTGGCGTGCGCGTGGCCGCGTTCGCCGCCTGGAAGGGCCACATCACGGCAGGTGCGACCGTCAATCAGCCCATCCACGTCGTCGACTGGTACCCGACGCTGCTGAAGCTCGCCGGCGCGAAGGTCGACCAGTCGCTGGCGCTCGACGGCCGCGACGTCTGGCCGACGATCACGCAGGGGAAGCCGACGCCGCACGACGTCATCGTCCACAACGCGACACCCGAGTCGGGGGCCATCCGTGTCGGCGACTGGAAGCTCGTGCTGAACGGATCGATCGTCATCGACGAGGGCGGCGGCGGTCGGAACGCCGGTGCCCGTCGCGCCCCGGCGACGTCGGTGGTCGGCGGCGTCGGGCCCGGCGGACGCACGCAGGGACTCAGCGCCGAGTCGCTCGGCGGCAGGCCGCAGGTCGAGAGCGGCCGCGCCGTGCCCGGACAGAACACCGTCGAGCTCTTCAACATCGCCGACGATCCGTACGAGAAGGTGAATCTCGCCGAGACGTTCCCGGACAAGGTGAGGGAACTCCGCGCGACGTACGATGCGATCGCGGCCACGGCGGTGCCACCGAAGGCCGAACCGTTTCCGACCGAGTTCAAGGCGCCGAAGGTGTACGGCGAGCCCGAGGGTGACGTGAAATGACCCCGTTCGTCATGACGATGCGCGCCGGCTGGATGCCGGCGGCTGTCGCGCTCGCACTCGCGTGCGTGCCTGCCGCGGCATCCGCGCAGGCTCAACGCGCCGCCGAGGCGCAGGACGCGCGTCCACTCAACATCCTGTTCATCGTGTCTGACGACCTCGGCAACCAGCAGGGCACCTACGGCAACCGCGTCGTCCGCACGCCGAACATCGATCGCCTGGCGACCGCAGGCGTGCGTTTCGATCGTGCCTACGTGCAGTACCCGTGGTGCGGGCCCAGCCGCGCGTCGCTCATGACCGGACGCCGTCCCGACACGCTGAACATCTTCAACCTGACGACGCACTTCAGGGAGGTGATTCCCGACATCGTGACGCTGCCGCAGATCTTCAAGCGCCAGGGATACTTCACTGGACGGGTGGGCAAGGTGTATCACGCCGGTGTGCCCGGCGACGTCGGCAAGCCCGGTCTCGACGACCCGCCGTCGTGGGATGCCGCCGCGAACCCGAAGGGCATCGACCCGAGCGAAGAAGCCCTTGTCACGAACCTCACGCCGAAGCGCCCGCTCGGAAGTGGCCTCTCGTACTACGCGTCTCCGGCGAAGGACGAGGAGCACACCGACGGCATGGTGGCCACGGACGTGATCACCATGATGGAGCAGCAGAAGGACAAGCCGTTCTTCATCGCGGCAGGCTTCTACCGCCCGCACCATCCCTTCATCGCGCCGAAGAAGTACTTCGACATGTACCCGATCGATGCCATCCCCGCGCCCGATTTCCCTGCGGGCGATCTCGATGACGTGCCGCCCGCGGCGCTGTGGACGCGGCCAGCGAACTGGGGCCTGTCTGTGCAGGAGCAGCGCGAGGCCGTCCGCGGGTACTACGCGTCGGTGAGTTTCCTCGACGCCCAGGTGGGGCGCCTGCTCGACGCGCTGCAGCGACTGAAGATTGCCGATCGCACGATCGTCGTGTTCTTCGGCGACAACGGCTATGCCCTCGGCGAACACGGACAGTGGCTCAAGCAGACGATGTTCGAGGAGTCGGCGCGCGTGCCGCTGATCATCTACGCGCCGAAGGCGAAGGGCAATGGGAAGCCCGTCGCCAGCGCGGTGGAGCTGCTCGACCTTTATCCGACACTCGCGGAACTCGCCGGCCAGGTCGCGCCGGCGGGCTACGAAGGCGTGAGCCTGGTGCCGTTGCTGAACGACCCGACGCGCGAGTGGGGGCGTCCAGCCTTCTCGCAGGTGACCCGCGGCGGCGGCGGACCCGCGGCGGCGGCGTTCACCGGCGGTGGCGAACCGTTCATGGGGCGCTCGGTCGTCTCGGGCAAGTGGCGGTACACTGAGTGGGATGACGCGAAGCGCGGGGCCGAGCTGTACGACCACGACGCCGATCCGCGTGAGCTGCACAATCTCGCCACGGACCCCGCGCACGCGGCGAGCGTCGAGACGCTGAAGGCCCTCCTCAGAAAAGGACGCCCGTGACTCCAGCTC
>JAEUQQ010000068.1 GCA_016789685.1 Acidobacteriota bacterium
CCTGATGCTGCCGGGTGTCGATGGGTTCGACGTGTGCCGTGCCCTGAGTGCGAGCCAGCCGCGGACGCCGATCATCATCCTGACGGCGCGCGCCGAGAAGGACGACAAGATTCGCGGCCTCGAACTCGGGGCCGACGACTATGTCACCAAGCCCGTGGCGCTCGACGAGCTGCTGGCACGGATTCACGCGGTCTTGCGGCGGACGCAGCCGCGCGACGACCGGGTGTGGCTTGGCGACGTCACGGTCGACGTCCGCGCGGGACGCGCCGAGCGCGGCGGCCGCGACCTCGAGCTGTCGCATCGCGAGGTCGAGGTCCTGCGCTACCTGATCGAGCGGCGCGGGCGCGTCGTCGGGCGCGACGAACTGCTGCGGGCGGTGTGGGGCTACCGCGAGGTGCCGGTGACGCGGACGGTCGACAATTTCATCGCCCGGCTGCGCCGCAAGATCGAGCGCGATCCGCACCATCCGCGTCACATTCGCACCGCGCATGGCGGTGGGTACTGCCTCGTGATCGACAGCCAGGGCGATACAAACTATTACATCTGACCCCTCGGCCCATCGGTAGAATCCAGCCTTCACCACACGGGAAGTCAGGCCGGCGCGTTCGTGCCCCTTTGCAGCGGCAGGCGTGCATCCGGCGTACAACGTCCTTGGTTCGAAGGAGAGACGACATGGGACCGACCACCGCGACACGGGCTCGGCGGAGGCTATCGGTGGCAGGCGCGCTGTTGGCGGCAGTGCTGGCGGTGCCGTCGCTCGTGCAGGCCCAGACGGCCGAAGTGCGAGGCACCGTCACCGACAACACTGGCGGCGTGCTGCCCGGCGTGACGGTGACGATCCAGAACGAGGGCACCGGCATCACGAGGTCGCTCGTCACCGATGACCAGGGCGCATTCCGGGCGCCGGCCCTGCAGCCGGGCCCGTACCTGGTCAAGGCGGAGCTGTCGGGATTCGGGACCGAGCTGCGGCGGATGGTCATCACCGTGGGTGAGGTGGCCGACGTCAAGATCGGGCTCTCGGTGGGCACCCTCTCTGAGACGGTCGAGGTCAACGCGACGGTGATCGGCGTCGAGACGACGAAATCGGATCTCTCGGGGGTCGTCGACCAGGAACAGCTGGCGGAGCTGCCCGTGCTGAGCCGCGGCTTCGTCGGCCTGGCGCAGCTGTTGCCGGGCGGAGGCCCGGCGCGCACGGGCGATGCCCGGTTTGGCATCGCGACGGCGTTCGGCGGCACCAACGTGCGCAGCATGTATTCGATGCAGATCGATGGCGGCAACATGGATCACCCGATCTACGGGTTCGCGATCGTGTCGGTGAACCAGGATGCGGTGCAGGAGTTCCGGGTCCTGCGGAACCAGTTCGACGCCGAATACGCGCGCGCCGGCACCGCGGTGGTCAACGTGGTGACGCGCTCGGGCACGAACGACCTCCACGGGCAGCTGTCGTATTTCGGCCGCGACGACCGGCTCAACTCGAAGAACGCGTTCGCCCGGTCCAAGCCGCCGTTTGACTCGGCGCGCGTCAGCGGCACGGCAGGTGGCCCGATCGCCCGCAACAAGGCGTTCTTCTTCGGGGGCCTCGAGTACCTCCGCGAGAATTCGGTCCGCATCATTGCGCTCAACGCGACCAACCCGTTTGCCTCGCGGTTCAACGGCGTCTACGACAACGGCCGGCGGCAGAAGACCGCCCAGGCGAAGATCGACTACACGATGAACGCGCGGCACGCCTTCTCGGCGAGGTACCTGTACGACAACCAGGACATCTTCGAGACCTACGAACTGGCCGAGAACACGACCCTCGACGTCAACGACCTCTCGGCCCAGTGGAACTGGACCCTGGGCGGGTCGATGCTCAACAGCATCGTCTTCCAGTTCCTCGACCAGGACACGCAGCGGTTCCAGACGACGCAGGAGGCGCAGCAGATTCGTCCGTCGATGACGTTCGGGAAGTCGCCCAACCTGCCCCAGGGGTTCCCGCGCAAGCGGTACGGCCTGAGCCAGACGTTCTTCTGGGCGCCGGGCAAGCACGCGGCGAAGGTGGGCGTGCGCATGGCCTACGAGGACCTCGACTACGACGCCGACTACTACGGCGCGGGCGTGTGGCAGTTCAATACCGACCGGGCCTTCAACGCCTCCGACCCGACGACGTACCCGACGAAGTTCACCGTGGGCAGCGGCCTGCGGACCGAGAACTACACCAACACCGAGTGGGGCTTCTTCGCGCAGGACGACATCAAGCTGCGCAGCAACGTCACGGTCAACCTCGGCGTGCGGTACGACTTCGACACGAACCTGCGCAGCAACGACTTCATCGCGAGCCTGCTCGACGACCCGCAGTTCAAGGGCCTCGAGAACCTGGTGAAGGCGCCGCGCGGGAACGACCTCAACAACTTCCAGCCCCGTTTCGGGGTGGCCTGGGACGTCCGGGGCGACAGCCGCACGGTCGTGCGCGGCGGCTACGGGATCTACTCGGGGCGGAACCGTCCGTGGTTCAACATCCGCGGGCAGGTCGTCAGCAGCCAGTTCACCGCCGAGGTCACCGACGCGACGCTGCTGCGGAACTACCCCAACCAGACAGCCGTGCTCGGCGGGCGGACCCTCGAGGACTTCATCCGCACGGCGGGCAATCGCGCCCTCTACCTCCCGGGCGACGAGCTCAACCTGCCGTTCGTCCACAGTGCGACGCTCGGCATCGCCCGCGCACTGTGGGCCGACACGACGATCGAGGTCGACTTCATCCACCAGGTGCAGAAGGACCTGCAGACGGGCCGCGACGCCAACCTCCCGGCCCGGGGGCCGCTCGCCAGCAACCCGAGGCCGTATCCGCAGTTCTCGTCGGTCACCCTGATCAACGGGCTCACCGACTCGACGTACGACGCCCTGCAGGCCCAGTTCAAGAGCCGCTGGAAGGGCACGCGCTGGCAGATCTCGTACACGTTCGCCAAGGCGATTTCGAACGGCACCAACGACAACGCCAGCTTCAACTCCGATCCCTGGAACACCTTCGGCAACAACGACAACGGCCTCGACGAGAACGATCGGCGGCAGGCGCTGTCGGTGTCGGCGATTCTGCCGCTGCCCTACGGGGTGCAACTGGCGGCGATCGTGTCGCTGCGCAACGGCAACCCGTGGGACATCACGACAGGGATCGACAATGATGGCGACGGCAATCGCCAGGATCGGCCTGCCGGCCTCGTGAAGAACGCGGGCGGGCGCGAGAGCGCGACGAACCTCGCCATCATCAACGCCTACCGGGAGTCGCGACGCCTGGCGCCGATCACGATGGAGCAACTCGCGCTCACTTCGGGCGACCGGGTAGTCGACCTGCGCATGACCAAGCAGTTCAAGCTCGGCCCGCGCTTTCGCATCGACGGCTTCCTCGAGGCCTACAACCTGCTCAATGCGGTCAACTACGACAACCCGACCGGCGTGATCAGCTCGGCGAGCTTCGCGGTGCGCACCAGCGCGCGCGATGCCCGGCAGGTGCAGTGGGGCGCCCGCGTCCAGTTCTGACCCCCGCGTCCGCACGGCGACGCCATTGGCGACGGCCGTTGACGCGCGCCGCCGGGTAGTGCAGTGTCGTCACGCCCCGCGGGCCCGCCACTCAGGCGGTGCCTGCGGGGCATTCGTCCTGGAGAACTCCATGCGTGCAACAGCTCGTGTCGTGGTGGTCACCGCCCTGGTGTCGCTCGCTGCGGTGTACCTGCCGGCGCAGTCGCCTGCGCCGAAGGCCCCAGACCTGGCCCCACCCGCCAGGACGGCGCTCGCCCAGCTCGATGGGACGATCATGGTCTATGGCCTGCGCGAACCCGTCGAGGTGTTGCGCGACCAGTGGGGCATCCCGCATATCTACGCGAAGAACACGCACGACCTGTTCTTCGCCCAGGGCTACGTCGTCGCCCAGGACCGGATGTGGCAGCTCGAGATGTGGCGCCGCAACGGCGAAGGCCGACTGGCCGAGGTGCTCGGCGAGGCGTACGTGACGCGCGACACCTTCGCGCGGTTGCTGACCTTCCGAGGGAACTGGGACGAAGAGTTCCGCCGCTATCATCCCGAGGGCCCCGTCGTGTTCGACGCCTTCGCGCGCGGCGTCAACGCCTCGATCCAGAAGGCGATCGACGAGAACAAGATCCCCGTCGAGTTCACGATCATGGGGTTCAGGCCGCAGCCCGTCTGGACCGCCAAGACCGTGCTGACGCGCATGCCCGGGTGGACGCTGACGCGCAACGCGTCGAGCGAGGTGCAGCGCGCCCTCGACATCAAGGCCATGGGCATCGACAAGGTGCTCGAGCTCAAGCCCACCGATCCCGAAAAGCGGTTCACCGTGCCGGCCGGCCTCAACCTCGACGACATCGAGCCCGGCATCCTCAACATCACCCGCGAGGCCAACAACCTGCGCTGGAACCTGGCCCCGCCCGCTGCGCCGCGTCCGGCGGGATCGGCGGCGGCCGGCGTCGACACGCCCGGCCCACGGCTGGCCGAGTCCGGCGCGCGTGCCGGTGGCCCAAGGCTCGCCGACGCTGACGCAGGCGAGGCCGCGCCGCCGCTGGGGGCTGAGGCCAGCGATGGCGCGCTGGTGACCGCAGCAGGCGTGAGCGCGAACCTGTGGCTCCCCGAGCCCGACCTCGGCTCGAACAACTGGGTCATCGGCGGGAACAAGTCGGCCACTGGCAAGCCCATCATCGCCAACGACCCGCACCGCGAGGTGGTGAACCCCGCGCTGCGTTACGTCGTGCACCTCGAGGCGCCCGGCTGGAGCGCGATCGGCGCCACCGAGCCGGGCCTGCCGGGGATCTCGATCGGCCACAACGACCGCCTGGCGTGGGGCTTCACCATCCTGGGCATGGACCAGCAGGATCTCTATGTCGAAGAAACCGATCCGCAGAACCCCAATCGCTACATGGCCAACGGCGAGTGGAAGGACATGGAGGTCGAGAAGCAACTGATCTGGGTGAAGGGCCAGACCGAGCCCGTCATCATCGAGAACAAGTTCACGCGGCACGGGCCGGTGCTCTACGAGAACACGAAGCGGTCGCGCGCGTTCGCGTTGCGCTGGGTTGGCGCCGAGGCGGGCGGGGCGGGCTATCTCGGCTCGCTCAACGTGATGCAGACGAGGAACTGGAAGGAGTTCAACGACGCGCTCCCGAAGGCGTGGTTCATCCCGTCGCACTCGCTCGTGTACGCCGATGTCGATGGCAATTATGGCTACATCGGGGTCGCGCAGACGCCCGTTCGCAAGAACTGGGATGGCCTGCTGCCCGTGCCTGGCAAGGACGGCCAGTACGAGTGGGCCGGCTACGTGCCCTACGACACGCTGCCCAAGCACCTCAACTCGCCGAAGGGGTTCTACAACTCGTCGAACAACGATGTCGTGCCGAAGATCGTGCCAGGCTACGCCATCCCGCTCGGGTACGAGTACAGCGCACCCTACCGGTACGACCGCGTGCACGAGGTGCTCAGCCAGAAGAAGGCATTCAGTGTTGCCGACATGGCGGCGCTCCAGCAGGACGTCGTCTCGCTGCCGGCGCGGGCCCTCGTGCCGCTGCTCAAGGGGCTGACGATCGCCGACACGCGCGTCGCGAAGGCACGCGACCTCTTGCTCGGCTGGAACCATGTGCTCGACAAGGACTCGGTGCCGGCCACGATCTACGAGTACTTCGCGCTCAAGCTGGGGCCCCTCGCGTACGCGCCGCGCACACCCGAGGCCGCGAAGGCACGCGTGACGCAGTACGACATGCGGCGCATCATCGCGTGGATGCAGAAGCCCGACAAGGCCTACGGGGCGAAGCCGGCGCAGGC
>JAEUQQ010000099.1 GCA_016789685.1 Acidobacteriota bacterium
GAAAGGTCACCCGCCCATCGACGGCGAAACGCGCGAACAGGCCATCGAGCGCGTGCATGGCCGGCTCGTGCGCGGCATCGCCCGGCAGCGGGGCGTACGAGGCCGACATGACGCGCCCCCTGAGCCCCTCGAGGTCGAGGGTCTGGGGATTGTCGAAGGTCTGCTGCGCGCAGGCGCACGGCGCGTAGAACGCGCGAATCCGATCGCCGATGTCGGTGTCGGCCGCGGTGCGGGCGGCGTAGTCGGGCTCGAAGCGGTGCAGCACCGCCTCGTAGTCACGCATGAATGGCGAGCCCGCCGCCCGCCGCACGTTCCACATCAGCACCACGAAGCCGCCGGGCCGCAGGATGCGCCGGAACTCGGCGCGCGCGGCGGCTCGGTCGAACCAGTGGAACGATGTCGCGCACACGACGAGATCGACCGAGGCGTCGCCCAGCGAGGTGTGTTCGGCCGTACCGGCCACGCTGCGCCACGTGGCCTCGCCGGCCAGCCACGCCTCGGCCGCCTGGCGCATGTCGGCATTGGGCTCCACGCCGTGCACCGTATTCCCCCGTTCGAGGAACAATGCCGACGAAATACCGGTCCCCGAGCCGATGTCAGCGACGGTCGACGCGGGCGTCCAACCCGCTTCGCACGCCAGCAGATCGACCACGCCCGGTGGATATCCAGGACGGAATCGCCGGTAGGCGTCGGCCCGCCCGCTGAACAGCGTCGCGGTGTCGACCTCGCCTCGCCGGCCGTCGTGGTCGCTCACGGGCGCGCCTCGCACGCCTTGGCAGTCGCCTCCACGTGGCCTCAGCGCTCCGGCGTCGACGCCACCAGCGTCTCGACGGCGCGTGCCGGCACGAGCTTCCAGTTGCGATCGGGCGCGGCAGGCAGCTGTCCGCGCTGCGTGAAGTACTCGATCATCAGGTCGCGGATGTCGCGGCCGCTCCGCCAGGCGACCTTCGCGTCGCGGAACATCGTGTAGCCGCCCGACCCGGCGGCGCGGTAGTTGTTGACGGCGATCCGCAGCGGCTGATCGTCACGCAGCGGCGCGCCCCGGTAGCGCAGGTTGACGATGCGCTGGCCCGCCGGGCGCGTGAGATCGATCTCGTACTCCACGCCCTGCGCCATGTCGTAGTTGAAGCTCATGATGACGGGGTCGATCAGCGGGCCCGTCGCGCAGGTCGGCTCCGGGCAGGTGACGAAGTAGCGCGCCGCGTTCTCGAGCGCTTCGCGCACGATGCGCCCGTTGCCCTCCACGGCATACAACTCGTTGTCGTAGACGTAGAGCGCCGCGAGTTGCCTGACGCTCACCTTGCCGCGCGGGATGCGCACCTGCGGGTGGAACAACGCCGAGAAGCTCACCTCGGCCTGCGCGTAGTGCATCTGCACGGCCTGGATGGCATCGACCAGCGCGCTGTCTTCGAACCGCCCGCGGGCGCCGGAGAGTTCGCTGGCCGAGTCGGCCACCGGGGTATCGAGGTACTGCTCGGCCGCCTCGTGGTACGGGCGCGCAATCGCGAGGATGTCGGGATCCGCCACCGTCTCGGCCGTCACCGGCAGCAGCCGGCTGCGGCTCTCGCTCACCGTCCAGCGACCGTCAGCGGTGTCGCGCGACAGCGTGAAGTCGAGACGCGCCACGTCCATTGCCCAGTTGCGCGGCTGCACGAGCAGCACGTTCCCCACGCGCGTGCCTTCGTTCCGCTGGTGCGTGTGCCCGTAGATCACCGCGGCCAACTGCGGGAACCGCTCGGCGATCTGCCACACGCGGTTGTCGCCGGGCATCTCGCCCGGCCGCTCCTTCCCGGTGGCGGGGTCGCGATCCAGGCCGCCATGCGCGACGACGATCGTCACATCTGGACGTTCGCTGGCCAGTTGCTCGAGCGCCTGCGCGACACCGTCGTCGGGCGACAGCCACGACAGGCCGGTGATCTGCTCGGGCTTCTCCCACTCGGGCACCGCGGCCGTCGTCACGCCGATGATGGCGATCTTGACGCCCGCCACCGTCCTGACGAGGAACGGCGCGAACGGCGGGATGGCGCTGCCCGTGCGGGTGTTGGCAGACAGCCAGGGAAAGCGCGCGACGTTGCGCGCAGCGGTCAGGTTTCCGAGTCCGTAGTTGAACTCGTGGTTGCCGAGCGTCATCGCGTCGTAGCCGATGGCGTTCATCGCGAGCATCATCGGTTCGGGCGCCGTCGAACGGCCGGCGCGAAACGCGGTCTGGTGCACGCCCGCGAGCGTCGAGCCCTGGATGGTGTCGCCGCCATCCACCAGCAGCACGTTCGGCGTCTCTGCACGCACCTGCCTGATGAGCGTTGCGGCAGCCGCCAGGCCCCGCGTCGCAGGCCTGCCCGTGAAGTAGTCGTGCGGGTAGATGAAGCCGTGCATGTCGGTCGTGGCCAGCACCGTGACGGTGACACGTTCGGCGGCAGGCAGCGGCCTGACCGCCGTGGCAACCAATACGCACAGGAGCATGGACGCGGCAATGACCGCAGGTGTCGTACGCATGGAATCCTCGTCGTCTCGACGGCACCTGGCGCGACGCCACGCCGGGGCGCATCATGATGCGCCCACCCGCTACGGGACGCCTCAGGGGGCCGCCCCTGTAGTGTGTCACGCCGCGCGGCCCGTTGGCGACGACACGCCTGCACCCCCAGCGCTGGCACGAAGCGGATTGTCGCCGACGGCGCGGCGACCCACACTCGAAGACTGACGCGTTCGCCCGGCCGTCCGGTGGACGTTGCTGCCGGACGCGCGCTCGTGTTCGTCGCCGCGTGTCAGGACCTCCACAGCCACCGACAGGAGTCACCCCATGTTCCGGACCGTTTCCACTGGCCATGTCGTGGTCCTGGCCCTCGTCGCCGGCCTCGGCGCGTCATCGTGTTCGCAGACGCCGCCGCAGCAGGCCGCGCCCGCCGGGGCGCCGGCGCCAGTGCCGCAGTCCGCCGCCGACGGCCGCGACATCAACTTCGGCTTCCCGCTCGGGTTCTCGGTCGACAAGATGGACCGCGCGGCCGACCCGCGCAAGGACTTCGCGCGGTATGCCGCCGGCAAGTGGATCGACGCGGCGGTCATCCCGGGCGACACCGTGCGCGTCTCGTCGATGGACCTGCTGGCCCGCCACGTCGAGCACCAGGTCCGCACCATCGTCACCGGAGCGGCGGCGGCCAGGGCCACGGCCGCCAGGGGCACCGCCCTGCAACAGGTCGGCGACTACTACGCGTCTGGCATGGACACCGCGCGGCTCACCTCGCTGGGCGTCACGCCCATCAAGGCCGAACTCGACGCCATCGCGGTCGACTCGCCCACGGCACTGGCAAAGACGCTGGCCCGGCTGCTCACCCTGCTCAACGAACCCGTGATGGCCGCCGTGCTGGTCAGCACCGACCTGGCCGACAGCACGCGATACGCCGTGTTCATGGCCGACGGCGAGCTGCCGCTCGGGCTCGACAACTACCTGAAGCCCGAGGGCGCCAGCATCCGCAAGGCCTACGGCGAGATGATCGCGGCCAAGCTCGTCATCGCCGGCAGCAGCCCCGCCGATGCCGCGCGCATCGCCGCGAAGGTGATCGAGATCGAGACGCGCGTCGCGCGCAAGAAGCTGACGCCGGTGCAGATGCACGACCCGAACGTCCGCTTCGTGCGCATGCCGTTTGCGAAGGCGCAGGCCCTGGTGTCGAACATCGACCTGCCGGCCTACTTCGCCGCCCTGGGCCTGCCCGCCCAGGGCGACATCATCGTGATGAATGGCGCGGCCCTGGCCGAGCGCAACGCCATGCTCGAGGAGCTGCCCGCCAGTGACACTCGCGACTACCTGCGGTGGGAACTGCTCAAGGTGACGTCGCCGTACCTCACGCCCGCGTTCATCGAGCCCGGCATAGCGTTCTCGCGGGCGCTCTACGGCAACATCGACGCGCCCGAGCGCGAGAAGCTGGTCGCCGGCGACGCGGCCAGGCGCCTCGGGCATCCCGTGTCGCAGCTGTATGTCGAGAAGCACTTCACGCCCGAAGCGAAAGCTGCCGTCACCGACCTGATCGGCCAGGTGAAGTCGACATTCCGGGCCCGGCTCGTCGCCAACACCTGGCTGTCGCCGACCACGCGCGCCCAGGCCATCGACAAGCTCGACAGGATGGCGATCCTGGTGGGCTATCCCGACCGCTGGATCGACTCCTCGTCGGTCGACATCCGGCGCGACGACTACATCGGCAACGTGTTCCGCCTCAACACGTGGGCGGCGCGGCGCGACCTGCGGCGCCTGGGCACGCCGGTCACGTACGACGACTTCGCCGATTCGGGCTCGACGCAGCCCATCGACATCAATGCCGCCTACAACGCCGGCCGCAACAACATCCAGATTCCGGCGGCATTCCTGCAACAACCCTTCTACGACGCGAAGGCCGACGTCGCGGTGAACTACTGCTCGATTGGTGCGGTGATCGGGCACGAGATCACGCATGGCTTCGATTCGTCGGGCCGTCTCTACGACGCAGTGGGCAACGTGCGCAACTGGTGGACCGATGCCGACGGCAAGGCGTTCGTGGCGCAGGCCCAGAAGCTCGTCGCGCAGGGCAATGCGTTCGAGCTGCTGCCCGGGTTGCGCGTCAACGGCGCCCTCGCGGTCGGCGAGAACCTCGCGGACGTCGGCGGCCTCTCGCTCGCGTTCGAGGC
>JAEUQQ010000101.1 GCA_016789685.1 Acidobacteriota bacterium
CGCGGTCCTCGTCTTCGTAGGCGAGGCCGCTCCGCTTGCGTGCGAAGCCGACGAGGCCGATCGCCGTGCCCTGCTGGTTGCTGATGGCGCCGATGATCCCGATGTCGTGATCGGCGAGCCACTGCCGTTCGTCGCGCGGCAACAGGTGCACCGGCGACGTCAGCGACTCGAGGTTGCAGAGCAGCGCCGACCCAACGTGTTCGAGCGCGCCGACCACGACCGCGTCGTGCGCGAGTGGGCGGGCCGCGCCCGAGACCGGCACGAAGTCGAGCCGGTGGCCTGGCGACCAGAGCAGCACCGCGCGTTCGGCCGCAAACGCGCTGGCGCCGCACGCCGACAACGCGCGCTCGAGATCCTCGAGCGAGCGCGACTGCCGGCACACCATCGCGAACCGCTCGATCAGGGCCGGGTGATCGGCGTCGTGCCTGAAGAACGCGCGGTCGACGGCCGCCATGAGCGGCGTGCGCAGCGCCGCAGCGCCAAGGCCCACGCCGGCCATCGCGAGCAACCAGCGCACGGTGCCCTGCGACGCCAGTTCGGCAAGCGTCAGGTGCCGGTGCGCGTACGCCGCGGCACCGGCCGCCGCCAGCGGCACCACGACGAGCAGCGCCAGTGAGGTCTTCGCGAGGAGGTAGCGGAGCGTCTGGCCGGCAAGCGCCCGGACTTCGAGCACGCGTTCGACGATGACCGCGTAGCCGGTCGTGACCGGCGTCGTCAGCAGGAACGCGTAGAGCACGAGGCTGACGCTCGCCAGGTGGTGGCTCACGAACTGGTCGAGGGATGGCCACACCGACCCCAGCGCGGCCACCGCGACGGTCGGCGCGATGCCTGCCGCGAGTCCCAGGACGAAGATCACCGCGCGTCGCCGCTCGTCGGCGTGCGCGTGCGCGGCCTTCCAGACCAGCGCCGGCAGGCACAGCATGGTGAGCCCGTAGACCACCAGGACAAACAGGCCGTTCGGCGACTGCGCATCGAAGACCCGCAGCCACGCCCACGCGGGCGAGACGTGCAGGGCGAGGTTCGCGGCGACGAGGCCGGCGCCGCACGCGATCGACGCGCGCACCATGAACGGCGCGATCCGCTGCGGCACGACGTGGGCCGGCACCGCCGGGAACCCCTGCACGAACAGCCAGAGCAGGGCCGGGATGAACGCCTCTTCACGCGTGGCGCCCAGTAACTCGGCCCACGGCGCGACGCTGGCTGGCACCATCGCGATCGCACGGCCGAACGCCTCGGACGCGTACGAGGCACCTCCCACGACGAACACGGCGCCGAGCGCGGCGACACGGCGGTCGCCCTGGTTCCTGGCGAGCAGGAACATCCCCGACGCCACGAGCGCCCACGCCAGGGCCAGGTAGATGAATGCCGGAAGTGGGGCCGACGCGGTCACGCCCGCGTGGGGCCCGACGGTGACGGCGAACGATGCGGCGCACACCTTGACGACGCCCAGGCCCACCAGCGCCCGCATCCACGGCGACGCGCCTCCGGTGTGCCGGGTCGTGTCATCGACGAGCCGATGCTGACGTGCCCGGCGTTCGACGAGGCGCAACGCGTCGAGATGGGATCGGACGGTCGCGGGCACCGACCGGGCCTCGACGTCGGCCCAGTTCACGTCCCAGCCATCGGCGATGGCGTCGGCCACGGCCGGCGGCAGCCTACTGGCCCGCATCGTCACGCATTTCGGCCGCCAGCCTCAGCAGCGCCCTCCTGACGGCCACCCGCGCGGCGTCGGGCGTCGCCTTCCCGAGCACGAGGGCGGTCTGATCGTAGGAGTAGCCGAGATCGATGCGCGCCACGATCGCCCGGCGGTCGCCCTCGTGCAGCCGCAACAGCGCCAGCCTGAATCGCTCGTCGTCTTCGCGGCTGATCGCGATCGCGAGCGGCGTGCGCCCGCTGTCGGGATGGTTGACGTCGAGTTCAACGCTCACCGGCCGCCGCGTGACGCGGCGGAGTTCGTCGTTGACACGATTGAGGAGGGCCTGGCGCAGGTAGGGCCTGAGCGTGTCACTGGTGGCGTTGAGCCCCGGCAGCTTCCTGAACGTGCGCAGCAACGTGTCTTGCACGAGGTCGGCGGTGTCGGCCAGGTCGCGCGCCCAGCGCGGCAGCCGGCCGTGGCCGAGGCGGCGCAGGAAGGGCGTGTAGCGGCGGAAGAGGTGATCGACTGCGCGCGAGTTGCCCCGCAACGCCTGCGAGAGCAGGCGCCGCGACGACATGGCGCTCAACCCTGGCACATGCGCCGACGTGGGAGCACCGGCATGGCCCGACCCAGTCGTGTCGTTCATGTGTCCAGATTCCCGAGCGTGGAGAAGTGACGGCGGATTCTACCGCCGAGTCTGCCGCCGCGCAATCGCACGGCCCCGCGGTCACCGCCAACAGCTGAGTTGTTCGAAATCGCCAGCGTCGGCGTCTTCACTGTCACAGCCCAACGTCACCACGCGACTCTCCGAAACTCGGCACGCAACTGGATTGTACCGATGACTCGACACATCCGCGCCGGTGTGACAC
>JAEUQQ010000157.1 GCA_016789685.1 Acidobacteriota bacterium
GGGCTGGCCCTCACGATGGCCGCCGACACGGCGCCACCCGACAGGGTCGCCAGCGCGCTGGGCACGGTACAGACCGCGCAGCGTATCGGGCCGGCCCTCGGCCCGGTGATCGGCGGAACGCTCGCCGGACTCGTGGGCATCCGGCAGAGCTTCTACCTCGCCGCCGTGATGTACGCGGTCGCCGCGATCTGGTTGTGGGTGGGCTACCGGGACCTGCGGTCGCCCGCGGCGCGCGCCCGTGACGCGAGTGCGGGATCCGCGCTGACGCTGCGCGACATGGTGCGGCTCGAGAACGGCGGGCTCCTCCTGCTTGCGGTGTTCGCACTGCAGTTCGCCGAGCGTGCCTTCGGCCCGACGCTTCCACTGGTCGTCGGCGAGCGCCTCGGAGATGGCCGGGCGCCGGTGGTCGTTGCGGGGACGCTATTCTCGATCATTGCCGGTGCGGGGGCGGTCGGGAACGTCAGCGCCGCGTGGTGGCTCCGCCGGGCGTCGGCACGCGAGGTGATCGCTGGCGCGCTGGCACTGTCGGTCGCCGGGGCCCTGGCGTTTGCGGTGGCCAGCACCGTGACGTCGATGATGGGCGCCGCGTTGGTCTTTGGCACAGGCGTCGGGCTGGCCAGCACCGTGACGTATGCGGTGGCCGGCGCTGTGGTGCCGGCGGCCGCCCGGGCGCGAGGATTCGGGTTCCTGACGAGCGCGGCCCTGCTCGGCGTGTCGATCAGTCCGGTGCTGGCCGGGGCCCTCGCGTCGGTCAGCCTGCGGGCCGTGTTCGCCGGTGCGGCCCTGGCGCTGGCAGGCCTCGCTGCCTGCGTGTGGATGCGCATGACGACGACCGCGGTCGGCGACCACGGCGATCCCCTGGTCGCCGACGACGGCTAGTCTGGGCGCAACCGCGACGAAGGTGATTGCGGGTCACGTCACGTCGGGCGGTTTCTTGTGCTTCGCCTTCCGCAGCGGGCGCCTCGTCCGGTCTTCGTGGACGCCGCCCGTCTGGCGCGGGAGCGGCGCACGCGGCAGCCTAATGCGAGTTGCGGGCTTCTTCCGGGGGGCCACCGATGGTCTCCTCGACAATGGCATCGACGTGCGGGCCGGCGGGTTTCGGGAACGTCACGCGCAACAGTGGCGGCGTGATCATGGTCGTGATCAGGACCATCACGACCGAGGCCGAGAACACGTCCTGCCCGATGATGCCGTTCGCAAGCCCGTACCCCGCGACGATCAGCCCGACCTCGCCCCGCGAGATCATGCCGACGCCGACGCGCACGGACTCCTGGCCGTTGAACCCGCTCGCCCGCGCGAGCACGCCGCAGCCCACCGCCTTGGTGACGATGGCGACGGCGACGAGGGCGACCGTGAACCAGACGTGTTCGCCGAGTTCCCGGCCGTTGGCCGACAGGCCGATGCTGATGAAGAACACCGGCACGAGCATCGAGTAGGTGAGGGGATGGATCGCGTGGTCGATCCGCTCCTTGTAGGGCGTCACCGAGAACAGCACGCCCGCGAGATACGACCCGGTGATGGCCGCCACGCCGCCGCCAGCCTCGGCCGCCACCGAGTAGAGGAACGCCACGGCGAGCACCACGGCGAGCAGCCCCTGGCTGACGCCGAGCCCGTCGGCCCAGCGGGCGATCGCGGTGAAGTAGCGTCCGAGGAAGATGGCCGCGCCGAAGTAGACGAGCATCTTGACGACGACCAGGGCGACGTCGGTGAACTGGACGTCACCGGTCGCGCGCGCGAATGCCACGACGATCGACAGCAGGATGATCCCCTGCACGTCGTCGATGACGGCGGCGCCGAGGATGGTCGAGCCTTCCTTCGAGCGCAGCGCGTTGAGTTCGATGAGCGTCTGTGCCGAGATGCTCACGCTCGTGGCGGTGAGGATAGTCCCGATGAAGATGCCTTCCCAGAACAGGGGCAGTCCGAATGCCTGCGAGACGAGCGCGCCGCCGATCAACGGGAAGACGACCCCGCCTGTCGCCGACCAGAAGGCGACCTTGCCCACGCGCCGCATCTCGTCGAGGTTCGTCTCCATCCCGGCGATGAACATCAGCAGCACGACGCCGACCTCGGCCAGTGCTTTGACGAGCCCGAGCATCGTCGGGCCGGCGGCATGGCCGGCGACCTCATGCGGCTGGAAAAGCGGGAAACCGAGGACGTTGAGGACGGTCGGCCCCAGGATCAGGCCCACGAGGATTTCGCCGAAGACCGACGGCTGGCCGATGCGGTTGGCCAGGGCCCCCGCCAGCTTGGCCGCCGCGACGATGATGGCGAGCAGCAGCAGGAGTTGGAGGTTGTGAGGCATGATGGCCAGACATGATATGCCGAACCGCCTGAGCCTCAGCCCTCGCCAGCGTCACGACGACGTCGTGGCCGCGGCGGTCGCCGTCCTGCAGTCGGGCGGCATCGTCGCGTACCCGACCGACACACTCTATGGACTTGCGGTCGACCCTCGCCACCGTGGGGCGGTGCTCGATCTGTTCGATGTCAAGGGACGGGACCGGTCGCAGGCCATGCCCCTGATTGCAGCCGACGCCTCGCAGGCCGAGATGCTGGCGCGCGAGTGGACGCCGCTGGCCGAGCGCCTCGCGCAGCGGGGTTGGCCGGGGCCGTTGACGCTGGTGGTACGGGCGTCGTTGGCGCTGCCGCCCGAACTGCTCGGTGGTCGCGACACGGTCGCCGTACGCGTGCCCGATGCGGCGTTCGCCCGTTCGACGGCCTGGGGGCTCGGGCACCCCATCACCTCGACCAGCGCCAATCGCTCCGGGCAGCCGGCGGCACGTACTGCCGATGACATCCGGCGGACCCTCGGCAGCGCGATCGGGCTGCTGGTCGACGGGGGACCAAGCCCGGTGGTGGTGCCCTCGACGATCGTCGATGTCACGGGCGACGTCCCGCTCCTCGTACGTGCCGGCGCGGTGCCATGGGAGCGCGTGCTAGACTTTTCGACAGGATGACGCGATTGCGGAGGCACGACCCGCCGGCGCGCGATTCGGATCGCGCGGCGCTCGTCGGGCTCGCCAGTGGCCCGGCCGTTCGCGATGCCGCAGAGCACTCCCTCGAAGAACTCGCCGGGCTCGCTGATGCGGTCGGGGCCGAGGTGCGCCTCGCACTGATCCAGGAACGGCCTCGCCCCGATCCCGCCACGTTCCTCGGCAGCGGCAAGCTCGAGACACTTCGGCTGGCCTGCGATGAGAGCGACGTCAACATCGTCATCTTCGACAACGAGTTGACGCCGGCGCAACTGCGAAACCTCGAAAAGACGCTCGATCGCCGCGTCGTCGACCGGACGCAGGTCATCCTCGACATCTTCGCGCGGCGCGCCCGGACGCGGGAAGGCAAGCTGCAGGTCGAACTCGCGCAGTTGAAGTACCTCCTCCCGAGGCTCGTCGGTGCGGGAGCCGCCTTGTCGCGCCTCGGTGGCGGCATCGGCACACGCGGGCCGGGCGAGACGAAGCTCGAGACCGACCGGCGGCGCCTGCGCGACCGCATCGCCTCGATCACCCGCGAGATCGCGGCGGTCAAATCGCACCGCGATCACCTGCGCGCCAAGCGTCAGCAGGGCGCATCGCCGACGGTCGCCCTGGTCGGGTACACGAACGCGGGCAAGACGACGCTGTTCAATCGGCTGACGCGCGCCGACGCGGTCGCGTCAGACGCACTGTTCGTCACGCTCGATCCGCTCGTCAGGCAGGTGCGGTTGCCCGAGGGACCGACGTTCATGGTGTCTGACACCGTCGGCTTCATCGATCGGCTGCCACACACGCTGGTGGCCGCCTTCCGCGCCACGCTCGAGGAAGTGTCGTCGGCCGACCTCCTGCTGCACGTGGTCGATGCGTCCACACCGGATCTCGACCGCCACATCGCGGCGGTGCGCACCGTGCTCGACGAGGTCGACGCGCTCGACGTGCCCGCGCTGCTGCTGTTGAACAAGTGCGACCGCCTCGACGTGGACGAGCGCACGCGCGTGCGAACCGCGCATCCGGCCGCGTTTGAACTGTCGGCACTCGCAGGCGACGGCATTGACCAGGTGCTGCGTGCGGTGGCCGAGCGCCTGGCGCTCGACGTCCAGCGCTACACCTTGACGTTTGCGCCGGGGCCCGACGTGGCCGCGCGCATCGCGCGCCTCTACAAGCACGCCCGTGTCGTGAGCCATCAGGACGACGGACGGCAGACCATCGTCGAGGTCGACGTCCCTCGGCGCGTCGCGGCCTGGCTGGTTGAACCGATGGTGACGGCATGATGGGGGTGCCGCGTCTCGTGCGTTGGGCTGGCGTCGCCGCGATCGCGTGGGCCGCGCTGCTGGCGGGATGCGCACCGCGCTCGACGGCGCCCGTTGCGCCCGCAGCACCGCGCTTTGCCGACTTCCCGTTTCCCGCAGCGCCCAGCGGACTGCAGGCCCCCGCCGACGTCCTGCGGGCGCACGAGGCGGCCTGGCGAACGCTGCAATCGGGAAACGTTCGCGGCGCCGAACGCGGCTTCGCGGCAGTGGTCAAGAAGCGGCCGGCCTTCTATCCGTCGGTGGCCGGGCTCGGGTTCGCTGCGCTGGCGCGCCAGGATGCGCGCGCGGGCCTGGCGGCATTCGAGCGGGCACTCGCCGCCAACGCGGGCTATGTGCCGGCCCTGATCGGCAAGGGCGAAGCCCTGACCGCACAGGGTCGCGATGCCGACGCGCTCGAGGCGTTCAATGCCGCGCTGGCGGTCGACGAGAGTCTCGGTGACGTCAGGCGTCGGGTCGAGGTGCTGCGGTTCCGCGAGGTCGAGGCCCGGCTAGCCGAGGCGAGGGCGGCTGAAACCGCCAGCGACTGGGCCGCCGCCCGCACGGCCTACGAGCAGGCGCTGGCCGCGTCGCCCGACAGCGCGCTCGTGCAGCGGCAACTGGCGACCGTCGAGCGACGGCTCGGGGATCGGGCGGCCGCGCTCGCGCACGCACGGGCGTCGGCGACGCTCGATCCAAGTGACGTGGACGTCTGGCTGCTGATCGCCGACCTGGAGCAGGAGGGCGGGAACGCGCAGGGAGCGATCGCGGCGCTGCAACAGGCACGCAGCGTCGATCCGTCGGTCGACGTGGCCGCGCGCATCGAGCGGCTGCAGCAACGCGCGGTGGTGTCGAAGTTGCCCGAGGAGTATCGCGCCATCGGGGGCAATGCCCGGCTGACGAGGGGCGAACTGGCGGCGCTCGTGGGTGTGAGGCTCGAGGGCCTGATCGCGGCGGCGCGGCGCCCGGCGACACCGCTGGTCAACGACGTCCGCGGCCACTGGGCGGCGGCGTGGATCCTGCCGGTCGCGCGGGCAGGCGTGATGGAACCCTTTTCGAACCACGCCTTCCAGCCGCGCACGCTCGTCAAGCGCGGCGACCTCGCGGTCGTGGCGGGCCGCGTCCTTGCGATCGTGGCGAGCCGTGACAAGTCGGTCGGCGCGAAGTGGGCGAACGCGCGCGAGACGTTCGCGGATCTCGGGAGTGGTCACGCCCAGTATCCGGCAGCCTCGATGGCTGTCGCCGCTGGTGCCATGACGGCACTGGAAGGCGACACCTTCCAGGTGGCCCGCGTTGTGTCGGGAGCCGAGGCCATCGACGTCGTGACGCGACTGGAAGCCCTGGCCAGGCGGGTGGGCCTGGCAGGAGGGCGCTGAGACGATGCCCAGTGCGCTGACGCCGGCGAACCAGATCACGCTGCTGCGCCTGGCGTTGATCCCCGCGTTTGCCCTGCTGCTGCTGTATGGCTACCTCGGCAGCGCGCTGATCGTGTTCATCGTCGCCGGCGCGACCGATGCGCTCGACGGGTTCATCGCACGACGCTCTGGCCAGAAGACGACGCTTGGTGCGTGGCTCGATCCGATGGCCGACAAGCTCCTGCTGACGACGACGTTCGTTGTCCTGACGCTGCCGCTCGACCATCTGGCCAACCGCCTGCCGGTGTGGCTGACGGTGCTCATGATCTCGCGAGACGTCGGGATCGTGGCGACGGTGGCGATCGTCAACCTGGCGGTGGGCCGCCAGACGTTCATGCCGTCGATCTGGGGGAAGATCGCCACGGCCACCTACATCCTCACGGGGGTCGTGACGCTGTACTTCAACTACCTGAAGCACGCGTCGCTGGTGGTCGACTTCTTCGTCTGGCTCTCGCTGGCGGCCACGCTGGTCTCGGGACTCCACTACATCTGGCGGGCGACGCGAAGCCGGGAGCATCTGTAGGAGGAGCGCTGCGCGCGGCTGGAACTGACGCTGGGCCGCCGCGCTACGCGTACAGGCTCAAGCCCGAGTGCTCCGCGCGGCGGGGAACTGACGGTGGTCGGCCGCGCTACGCGTAC
>JAEUQQ010000206.1 GCA_016789685.1 Acidobacteriota bacterium
CGCAGCCCGTGCGCTGGACGTCGCGACCCTGCGTGACCTGTCGGCCGATGATCTGCCACGCGCGATGACCTTGCCGGAGCCACTCGGCCGGCGTGTGCGCCACGTCGTGACCGAGAACGCGCGGGTGCTCGACGCGGCGGCCGCCCTCCGGGCCGGCGACGCCGCGCGCCTCGGCGCGTTGTTCGCCGCATCGCATGCGTCGATGCGCGACGACTACGACGTGTCGGCCCCAGAAGTCGACCTGCTCGTCGCGATTGCCGGTGCGGACCCCGACGTGTTCGGCGCCCGCCTGACGGGCGGGGGATTCGGCGGGTCGATCGTGGCGCTCACGCGCCGCGGCGCTGGTGCCGGCATTGCGACCCGCGTGGCGGCGGCGTATGCGTCGCAATCCCACCAGGTGCCGACGATACTCGTGCCGGCCCCGCCTCGCTGACGACCGCACGACGCACCCATGATGACGACGTCCTTCGAACAGCAGCCGCACCGGCGCCTCAACCCGTTGACCGGCGAGTGGGTGCTCGTCTCGCCGCACCGGGCCGCCCGTCCGTGGCAGGGCCAGGTCGAGCCCGTGGCGGGCGAACACCTGCCCGCGCACGACGCCACCTGCTACCTCTGCCCCGGCAACGCGCGCGCGGGCGGGCACCGCAATCCCGACTACGCCGGCACCTACGTGTTCGACAACGACTTCCCCGCCCTCGTGACCGGCACGCCCGATGTGCGCCACGACGCGGCGGGCGGGCTGGTCGTGGCCGAGTCGGTGCCAGGCATCTGCCGTGTCGTGTGCTTCTCTCCGCGACACGACCTGACGCTGTCACAGATGACGCACGAAGGCGTCCGCGGGGTCATCGATACATGGTGTGCCCAGACGTCGGAGTTGTCGGCGCACCACGACATCCGCTACGTGCAGGTGTTCGAGAACCGCGGGGCGATGATGGGCTGCAGCAACCCGCACCCGCACGGGCAGATCTGGGCGAGCGGCGACGTGCCGAACGAGCCGGCGAAAGAACTGGCGACACAACGCGCCTACTTCTCGGCCCACGGACGCACCATGCTCGGCGACTACCTCGCCTACGAACGCACAGCCGGCGAACGCCTCGTGGTCGAGAACGAGCACTGCGTCGCGCTCGTGCCGTTCTGGGCCGTCTGGCCGTTCGAGACGCTGCTGGTCGCCACGCACCCGGTCGCCGATTTGCCGTCGCTGTCTGGCGACGCACGCGACGGGTGGGCCGACGTCCTCCGCCGGTTGACGCGGGCCTACGATCGGCTGTTCGACGTGTCGTTCCCGTATTCGCTCGGCATCCACCAGGCCCCGTGCGACGACGACCCGCACCCCGAGTGGCACCTGCACGCGCACGTCTACCCTCCGCTGCTGCGATCGGCGACCGTGCGGAAGTTCATGGTCGGCTACGAGCTGCTCGCCTCACCCCAGCGCGATCTGACGCCGGAGTCGGCTGCAGAGCGGCTGAGGGAACGAGGGGCAACCCGGGAGTCGCGCGATACGGGCGCTCCATGACAGGCTCAGACCCGAGGGTCGCGCGATTCGGGCGCTCCATTACAGGCTTGAACCCGAGGGTCGCGCGATGCATGCGCTCCATTACAGGCTTAAACCCGAGGGTCGCGCGATACGGGCGCTCCAATACAGGCTTAAACCCGAGGGTCGCGCGATACGGGCGCTCCAATACAGGCTTAAACCCGAGAGTCGCGCGATACGGGCGCTCCAATACAGGCTTAAACCCGAGGGTCGCGCGATACGGGCGCTCCATTACAGGCTCTCAAGCCTGTGCGCGCAGTGCTCCGGTTTAAGCCTGTACGCGCAGCGCGGCGGCTCAGCGTCAGTTCCCGCCGCGCGGAGCGCTCGGGGTTAAGCCTGTACGCGCAGCGCGGCGACCCCGCGTCAGTTCCCGCCGCGCGGAGCGCTCGGGGTTGAGCCTGTACGCGCAGCGCGGCGGTCCCGCGTCAGTTCCCGCCGCGCGGAGCGCTCGGGTTAAATTAGGCCTGTACGCGCAGCGCGGCGACCCCGCGTCAGTCTCCGCCGCGCGAAGCCCCCTCCCTATCCCGCTCGCTTCGCCGAGCGGAGGGTCGCCAGCGTCAGGATGCCGACGCCCCAGGCGAGCAGGGCCAGCGCCTGCGGCCAGAGCACGTCGAGGCCCACGCCCTTGAGGAAGATGCCACGCACGATCACGAGGAAGTGCGTGAGCGGGATCATCGCCGACACCGGCTGGATGATCCTCGGCATGTTCTCGACGGGAAAGACGAACCCCGACAGGTAGATCATCGGCGTCATGAAGAAGAAGACCGCCGTCATCATCGCCTGCTGCTGCGTGTCGGAGATGGTCGACACGAACAGGCCGAGGCCGAGCGTGCTGAGCAGGAAGAGCATGCTCAGCGCGAACAGCAGGCCGAAGCTGCCGCGCAGTGGAATCTCGAACCACAACGTCGCCACCGCCGTGACCAGGAAGACGTCGATGGCGCCGATCAGGCCGTACGGCAGCAGCTTCCCGACGATCAGCTCCCACCGTCGCAGAGGCGTGACGTGCAGCTGCTCGAGCGTCCCGAGTTCGCGCTCACGCACGATGCCCATCGAGGCCAGCACGATGGTCATGACGATCAGCAGCAGTGCCAGGACGCCGGGAATCATGAATAGCTTGCTGTCGAGCTGCGGGTTGAACCACACGCGCACGTCGGCGCGCAGGCCACTCTCGCGCGCGAGGGGCATGCGCGCCCGCAGCAGGTCCTGCGCGTAGCCGGCGACCAGCCCAGAGGCATAGCCGAGCGCGATGTTCGTCGAGTTGGCGTCGGTGCCGTCGGCCAGTACCTGCACGACGGCTGGCCGGCCGGCACCCACGTCGCGTCCATAGCCCGCCGGAATCGAGAGCGCCAGCCACGCGGCGTTGTGCTCGAAGTGCGTGGCGACGTCGGCCGAGCCGGCCACGATGGCCGTCACGGTGAAGTAGGGCGACGCCTCGAACTGCTGCACGAGATCGCGGCTCGCGGTCGAACGGTCGGCATCGACCACGATCATGGGCACGTTGCGGACGTCGGTCGTCGCCGCGTAGCCCAGCACGAGCAGCTGCAGCATCGGCGCGATGAAGACGATCGGCAGCATGCGCTTGTCTTGCCTGAGCTCGAGGAGCTCCTTCCAGACCAGGAATGCGACGCGTCGCATCACTCCCCCTCACCCACGCTCACGCGACAGCCGCACAGATGCGAGCGACAGCACCACGAACGCGTAGGCGGTCAGCGCCGCCAGCTGCGGCCACACCACGTCGAGGCCAACGCCCTTGAGCACGATCCCGCGCAGCGCGATGAGGAAGTAGCGCGCCGGCACGATGTGCGTCACCACCTGGATCGGGGCGGGCATGTTCTGGATCGGAAACACGAACCCCGACAGCAGGAACGTCGGCAGGAACGCGAGGATGAGCGCGATCTGGAAGGCGACCAGCTGCGAGTCGGCGATGGTCGACACCAGCAGGCCCGTCGCGAGCGCGCCGAGCAGGAACAGCGAATTGGCCAGCAGAAGTGACGCCCACGACCCACGCATCGGCAGATCGAACAGCACCATGGCCGAGACCACGATGGCCATCGACGTGATGATGGCGAGCACCAGGTACGGCAGCGTCTTGCCGACGATGTACGAGACCGTGCCGACAGGCGCCATCCTCACCTGTTCCCACGTGCCGCGTTCCTTCTCTCGCACCACCGAGAGTGCGGTCGAGATCGCCGAGACGATCATCCCGATGAACGCGATCAGGCCGGGAACGAGGAAGAGGGCGCTGCGCAGCTCCGGGTTGAACCAGATGCGCGGCTCCACGGTCACCGGCGGCACGATGCTGCGTCCGCGGATCTCGACCATGAGGTTGGCCGACACGCTGCGCACGATGATGTTCGAGTAGCCGAGCACGGTGGCCGCGGTGTTCGCGTTCTCGCCGTTGATGATGATCTGCACGGGCGCCACCTCGCCGCGCCGCAGGGCGCTACCGGTGCCTTCGGGGATCACCAGCGCCGCGCGGGCCCGGTTGGTGTCCATCATGCGCTCGAGGTCGGCCGGCGCGTGGATGCGCCCCGCGTAGTCGAAGTAGCCCGAGGTCAGGAAGGCCGACACGAGCGCGCGACTCTCGACGCTGTCGTCGCGATCCTGCACGGCGAAGGCGACGTGCTTGATGTCGAACGTCAGCGCGTAGCCGAACAGCAGCAGGAAGAAGACCGGGATGAACAGCAGGATCATCAGCGTGCGCCGGTCGCGCACGATCTGGCGGAACTCCTTGCGGCCGACGGCGAGCGCCTTTCTCACGGCTGCACCGCCTGTTCGACCACGTCGAGGAACACGTCCTCGAGCGACGGCGCGACGACCGTGGCCGACGTCACGTCGAGCCCCTGGGCACGCAGCCGGCCGACCAGCGTGTCGGTCGTCGTGGCGCCCGGCCGCAGGACGGCGTGCACGGCCGTCCCGAACACGCTGCTGGTCTCGACATCGTCCATGCCCTCGAGTGCGCGCATGACGTCGATCTGGTGCGATGCCTGCAGTTCGAGGATCGGGCGGTCGGCGAACGCGCGCTTCAGCTCGGTCGTGGTGCCGAGCGCCGCAATCCGGCCGGCGTGGATCACCGCGATGCGATGGCAGTACTCGGCCTCGTCGAGGTAGTGGGTCGTCACGAGCACCGTCACGCCCGACGCCGACAGGCTGCCGATCAATCGCCAGAACTGGCGGCGCGAGATGGGGTCGACGCCGCCGGTGGGCTCGTCGAGGAAGAGGATGGGCGGTTCGTGCAGGATGGCGCACCCCAGCGCGAGGCGCTGCCGGAATCCGCCCGGCAGGTCGCGCGGCAACGACCGCTCGCGCCCCGCGAGGCCGGCCATCTCGATGACGAAGCGCCGCCGCTCGGCGACGCGCGCGGGGGCGAGCCCGTAGAGTTCGGCGTAGAGCCTGATGTTCTGGTCGACGGTCAGCAACTCGTACAGCGAGAATTTCTGCGACATGTATCCGATGCGGGCCTTCACCGCCTCGGGACTCCGCCCGACGTCTTCGCCGCCGACGATCGCGGTGCCCGACGTGGGCCGCAGCAGGCCGCAGAGCATGCGGATGGTCGTCGACTTCCCGGCGCCGTTGCTGCCGAGGAAGCCGAAGATCTCGCCGCTGCCGACCGTGAACGACACGCGATCGACGGCCACGAACTGCCCGAAACGCCGCGTCAGGTCGCGGACGACGATGGCGTCCATCACGCGCCTCCGCCGTGCACAGGGGTCGTCATCGTCAGCGTCCCAGGGCCCAGTCGAGCCGCGCCTCGGCGAGGCGCACCACCGCCAGGGCCTGCGTGCGATCGAGCTGAGCCTGCAGCAGGGCCACCTGCGCGTCGAGGACCTCGGTGCTGGTGGCCACGCCCGCGTCGAAACGCTAGCCCACGACGCGCCGCGCCTCGGTGGCGGCGCGCACTGCCTCGTCGGTGGCCGTCACGACCGCGCGGGCCGAGTCGACCTCGAGCGTGCTGCGCGTGATGTCAGCGGCGAGACGGGCGTCGAAGTCGGCGAGACGCTCGCGGGCGGCCCGCTGTGCCGCCGTCACTTCTGCGGTCTCGGCCTTCACCTTGCCGCCGTCCCACAGCGTCCACGTGAGGTTCACGCTCACGTCCCACGACGGATTCCACTCGGCCGCGCGGGGGAAGATGCGCGTGTTGGGACGCGCGTAGTCCACGCCCGCGCCCAGGCCGATGACCGGGCGGCGGTTGGCCAGCGCCGCCTGGAGCCGTTGTTCGGTGCCCTCGATCCGCGCGGTCATGGCGCCGCGCTCGGGGCGATTGGTCAGCGCGTCGGCGAGCAGCGTCCCCGTCGTCGTCGGCGCCGGCGAGCGGGGCTCCTCGAGTCGCGCGAGGATCTCGATCGGCGCGCCTGGCGCCTGCCCGGTGAGGTAGCGCAGATCGGTGAGCGTCTGCTCGAATGTGTTGCGTGCCCGGATCAACAGCATCTGCTGGCGCGCGCGCTGTGCCTCGATCGACAGGACGTCGCTCGGCGGCACCAGGCCGACGTCGAGCCGGTTGCGCACGTCGACGAGCGACGCATCCATGCGGGCGAGCGATTCCACGAGCACGCCGACCGAAGCGCGTGCGGTGACGACAGCCCAGAACGCGCGCGTGACCTCGAGCGCGAGGTCGCGACGCGCAGTGGCGATGTCGCCCTGTGCCGCCCTGACCTCGGCGCGCGCGGCCCGCTCGAGCGCGTCGAAGCGCCCGAAGGTGTAGATGGGCCACTGCAGGTCGATGCGCGTGCGGGCGTTGTCGGGGACGTCGGGGTAGATGATGCGCGTCGCGCCCGTCGGCATGGTGATGCCGAACTCGTCGACGTGGTTCGTGCGCGTGTAGCCGGCCAGCGCGGCGATCGTCGGATGGTCGCCCAGCCGGCGCGTCTCGACGGCGGCCGCCGCGCCCTCGCGCCGGGCGTCGAGTTCCGCCAGGCGATGGCTGGTGGCGAGCGCCATCTCGACGGCCCGTTCGAGGGTCAGCGGCGTGACGGTCTGCGCGGCCACTGTGCCGGCAGCGGCCGACACGGCGAAGACGATGGCGGCCGAAAGTCCAGGGCGGGTGGAGGTCATACAGGCTGCACCTTGTGGATGAACACGTCTTCGAGCGAGGCCGGCACCTCGCGGACGCTCGCGACGGTGACACCACGCCCGGCGAGCGCCGCGGTCATCGACGACAGGCACGCGGCCAGGTCCGGTGCGACGACGCGCACGTGCATGCGCTCGCCGAACCCCTCGACGTCGGCGACCCCGTCGAGGCCCTCGAGCACACCCATCGCGACGGCCTGCGGCGTGGCGATCACTTCGACCATGACGCCGGCGAGGCCCTGGCGCAACGCCGCGGGTGTGTCTGACACGAGCAGCGTCCCCGACGACAGCAGGGCAACGCGCGAACACCGCTCCGCCTCGTCGAGATAGGGCGTCGCCATGACGATCGTGATGCCCTGCGCGAGGAACTCCGACAGGAGCTTCCAGAACTCCCGACGCGACACGGGATCGACGCCAGTGGTCGGCTCGTCGAGCAGGATGACCTGCGGCTCGTGCACGAGCGTGCATGCGAGTGCGAGCTTCTGCTTCATGCCCCCCGACAGGCGATCGGCGAGCCGGTCGCGGAACGGCGTCAGTTGCGTCATGTCGAGCAACCGGTTGCGTCGCGACGCGTAGTCGCGCACCCCGTGCAGTTCGGCGAAGAAGGCGATGTTCTCGTCGATGCTCAGGTCGCCGTAGAGGCTGAAGCGCTGCGACAGGTAGCCGACGTGCTCGGTGACGCGTGCGTGCTGCGCGACCGGGTCGTGCCCGAGCACGCGGATCGTGCCGGCGTCTGGGCGCAGCAGGCCACAGATCAGGCGGATGGTCGTGGTCTTCCCGGCACCGTCTGGCCCGATGAGCCCGAACATCTCGCCGCGGGCGATCTCGAGCGACAGGTCGTCGACGGCCTGCGTCGCCGCGAAGCGCTTCCGCACGTGCTCGACCGAGACGATGGGCGTCGACATGTTCGGTGGCCTGTGGACCGTCGTCGTGGGGCGCTACCGCGTGAAGGGCACGTCGGCCTCGATCGGCATGCCCTGCTTGAGGATGCCCTCGCGGTTGTCGACGCTGACCTTGACGCGGTAGACGAGCTTCGACCGCTCTTCCGCGGTCTGCACGTTGCGCGGCGTGAACTCGGCCTTCGGCGACACGAACGTCACCGTGCCCGTGATGCCGGGCCCGCCCGCGTCGGTGAACAGCGTGGCCGCCTGCCCAAGCGTGATGCGTGGCACCAGCGGTTCGTCGATGTAGACATTGGCCCAGGCGCGGTCGAGATCCACGATCGTGATGATGGGCACGCGCGGCGCGAGGATCTCGCCCACGTCGGCCAGTGTCTGCGTCACGATGCCGCCGACCGGTGCCACGACCGTGGCATCGGTGACCTGCTGCTCGAGCGTGGCGATCTGCGCATCGATGGCCGCGACGGCGGCCCGCGCGGCAGCGATCTCCTGCGGACGCGCACCGCGGCGGAGTCGTGCCGCACCCTCCTGCGCCGCGCGGATGCGCTCTTCGCTCGCCTGCACGCGCGCGCGTGCCGCATCGCGCCGCGTCGCGGCGTCGTCGCGCTGCTTCTGCGAGCCCGACTTCGAGCGCAGGAGCGCCTCGAAGCGCGCGAGGTCGGCCTCGGCGTGCGAGAGATCGTCGCGGGCGCCGGCGGCCTCGGCCTCGGCCGTGCGCACCTGCGCCTCGGCCTGCCGCACGTCTTCGACGCGCGAGCCCGCCTCGAGCAGCGCAAGCTGCGCGAGGGCACGGTCGCGGTCGGCCGCCGCGCGGCGCAGGGCCAGGCGCGTGGTCGTGGTGTCGAGCGTGGCGATCACGTCGCCCGCCGCAATGCGCTGGCCTTCGGTCACGGCCAGCGTGACCAGCCGTCCGCCAACCTCTGGCGCGAGCTGGACGTCGGTGGCCTCGACCGTGCCCGACGCGCGCACGCCGGTCGCGGGCGGGGCGGCCTTGCACGACGGCAGCAGCAGTGCCAGCGAGGCCAGGATCACGAAGTCGAAACGGCGGGTCGTCATGAGCGTGCTCCAGTGCGGGTCGTGCGTCGGGCGCGAGTGGACGCGGCAGGTGCCGCCACGGGCAGTGGCGAGCGTGCGCCAGCGTTGAGCGACGCGAGGACGCCGTGCTTGACATGCGCGACGAAGGCGTCGCGGTCGAGCGCGGCGACGGGGGCGAGCCGTTCGCGCGTCAACGCCTCGCGCGCCGGTGCCGTCACGCGGAACATGACGACGGGCGCGATCAGGCTCAGGTAGACGGCGAAGGGCTCGGCCTTGCGGAAGACGCCGGCGCGCACGCCCTCGTCGAGGATGCGGGCGAGGTTGCCGAGGATGGCGGCCATGAGGCGCAGCGTGTCGCCGTCGAGGCGGCGTGCGCCGTCGGCCATCTCGCGCACCATGAGGAACGGCAAGTCGGGCCTGGCATCGGCTTCAAGGCTGAAGCCATCGACGAAGGCCGCGAGCTTGTCGTGCGGGGCGAGGCCGGCGTCGGCGATGGCACCGGTGCGCGTGCCGAGCGCGCGCATCATGTCCTGGAGGATCTCGAGGTAGAGGCCGCGCTTGCCGTCGAAGTGGTAGTAGATCATCGCCTTGTTGAGGCCGGCGCGGCGGGCGATGTCGTCGACCGAGGTGTCGTCGAAGCCGTGGACGGCGAAGACGGCCGACGCGGCGGCGAGGATGCGCGAGCGGCTGTCGGGCGGCGGTGCGGGCACGAGCGACTCCCTGGCGACGGAGACTGACTAACCGGACAGTCAAACTAACCAGTTAGTTAATACGCCCCTCCCGCGGCCCTGTCAAGCCCGGCCCCACGCCACAGGCGTCCCCCGAGGCGTCGTGCCCCCACCCGCGCCCCGCGCGAACCCGGCACTCCTTTCGACCGTCAAAGGGAAGCACGCCAATGAGCCCACGACCCGACCGCGACGCCACCGCCATCCTGCAGGGCACCCTCGACATGCTCGTCCTCCAGGCCCTCCAGCTCGAACCCATGCACGGCTGGGGCATCACCGAGCGCATCGAGCAGTGGTCAGAAGACGTGCTCTGCGTCGGCCAGGGCACGCTCTACCCCGCGCTCTATCGCCTCGAGCGCCAGGGCCTCATCACGTCGGCCTGGCACACCACCGAGAACAACCGCCGCGCCCGCTACTACAGCCTCACCCGGACCGGACGCACGCACCTCGCGCACGAGATCAAGGACTGGCAACGCATGAGCCGCGCCATCAACCTCGTGCTCGCCGCCGCGGGCGCCTAGCGCTGCGGCCGGCCACCCACGACACGACCCGCACGTCACCACAGGAGCCTCCGGATGACCACCCGCGGCGACCGCCTCAACGAAGAAATCGCGTTCCACCTCGAGCAGCAGACGGCCAGGAACATCCGCAAGGGTATGTCGCCAGACGAGGCGCGGCGGGCCGCCCTCAAGACCTTCGGCGGTGTCGAACAGGTCCGCGAGTCCACGCGCGACCAGTTCCGCGGCGCCTGGCTCGCCGACCTCGCGCGCGACGCGCGCATCGCCATGCGCACCATCGCCCGCACTCCCTCCTCTGCCGTCACCGCCATCGTCACCTTCGCGCTCGGCGTCGGCGCCGCCGCCGCGATGTACAGCGTCTTCGAGGGCGTGCTGCTGCGTCCGCTGCCCTACCCAGGCGCCGATCGCATCGTCCGCCTCTATCAGCTCGGTGACAGCGGCGCTCGCGGCAACGTATCGGAGCCCAACTTCAACGACTGGCGCGACGGCACCCGCGCCTTCGCGGCCATGGCCGAGACCGCCTCGCTCGGCGCCACCCCCGTCAGCGGCGCCGGCGACGCACAGCTCGCACGCATGGCGCTCGTCTCGGCACCGTTCTTCGACGTGATGGGCGTCGCGCCTGTGCGCGGTCGCGCGTTCACCGACGACGAACGCCGTCCCGGCGGGCCACGCGTCGCCATCGTCAGCGCCGCCTTCTGGATCCCCTGGAAGGGCACCGCCGCCCCGAACGGCGAGATCATCCGCAGCGGCACCGACACCTTCACGATCGTCGGCGTGATGCCCAGCGGATTCGACTATCCCTCGGGCACCGCCGTCTGGCTGCCGCGCGAGATGAACCCGCCGCAGACCTCGCGCACCGCTCACAACTTCCAGGTCGTCGCCCGCCTCGCCGACGGCGTGCCGCTCGAGCGGGCAATCAACGACATCAGCAGCCTGTCGCGCGCCCTCAAGGCGCGCCACGGCGACGAGACGTGGATGGCAGACGCCACCGCCGTCCCGCTGCTCGAGGTCGTGACCTCAACGTCGAAGGCCACGCTGCAGCTTCTCTTCGCCGCATCGATCCTGCTGCTGCTCGTCGCATGCACCAATGTCTCGAACCTGCTGGTGGCCCGCGCCGCCGCCCGTCGCGCAGAGTTCGCGGTGCAGTTGTCGATGGGTGCGACCTCGGGGCGCATCGGCCGGCAGCTGCTTGCCGAGACACTCGTGCTCGCCATGGCAGGCACCGCGCTCGGTGTCGTGTTGGCGGTCGCGGCCGTCCGCCTGTTCGTCATGCTCGCACCGGCGTCGGTGCAACGGCTCGACAACGTCTCGGTGAGCTGGACGGCCGTCGTGCTCGCCGTTGCCGCCTCGACCGTCGCCGCCGGCGTGCTGAGCCTGGTCACCGCGCTGGGAACGCGGACCACGCGCATCGCCGATGCCCTCGCCGACCAGGCGCGCAGCGGCGCCGGCAGCCGCCGGCAGTTGCGCCTGCGCGAAGGGCTCATCGTCGTGCAGGTCGCGTTGACCCTGGTCCTCCTCGCGGGCGCCGCCCTCCTCGGTCGAAGCCTCGACAAGGTGCTCGCCGTCGCGCCCGGCTACTCGCTCGACGATGCGCTTGTCGTCGATGTGACGATCCCGGGCGACGACACCGAGCGCGCGGCCGTGCGGCAAGTGGCGCTGCAGGAGTCGATCATGCAGCGCCTGCGAGCCCTTCCGGGCGTCGGCCACGTCGGGCTGGTCAACACCTTCCCCATCGGCAGCGGCAGCGGCGCGAACGGGATGTTCATCGAGATGTCGCGGCCCGACGAGATCACGACCTTCGACCGGTTCACGCTCAGCGATCCCGCGATCAAGGCCCACGCCGGGTCGGCCGAGTTCCGCCTGGTCGGTGGCGACTACTTCGCCGCGATGGCCATTCCCCTCGTACGCGGCAGGTTCATCGACGAACCTGACGGGCCGGGCGCCCCGCACGTCGCGGTGATCAGCCAGTCGCTGGCCGACGCGCACTGGCCGGGGCGTGATCCGATCGGACGCTGGGTCCAGTTCGGAAACATGGATGGCGACATGACCGGCATCCAGGTCGTCGGCATCGTGGGCGACGTGCGCGAGCAGTCGCCCGAGGCGCGGCCGGCACCGATGCTCTACGTGTCGTCGCGCCAGCGCCCCGGCCAGGGTTCGAGCGCGTCGATCGTCGTGCGCGGCCCGGATCCGCAGTCGATCGCGGACCAGGCACGACGCATCGTTCGCGACCTCGATCCCGAGGTACCCGTGACGATCCGCACCGTTGCAGGCGCGTTCGACACCGTGCTCGGCGGGCGCCGCTTCGCCGCGTGGCTCGTGTCGGCCTTTGGCGTGACCGCGCTGGTACTCGCGATGCTGGGCGTGTATGGCCTGGTGGCGTTCATGGTGTCGCAACGCAGGCGCGAGATGGGCATCCGCATGGCCCTCGGGGCGCGGCCCGCCTCGCTCGTCTGGCTCGTCGTCTCGAGGGGAGCGGTGCTCGCCGTCGCAGGCGCCCTCGTCGGCATCGCCGTGTCGCGCGCGGCGTCGGGCCTGCTCGAGGGGTTGTTGTTCGGTGTGACGCCTGGTGATGCCGTCACCCTCGGTGCGGCGGTCGCCGTGCTGCTGCTCGTCTCGGCCGGCGCCAGCTATGCGCCGGCGCGCCGCATCCTCGCGCAGTCGCCGGCAAGCACCCTGCGCGATGCGTGAGGCAGCCGGATCGCCGCGTTCGCGCGGGTCGGCGAGCGCCGGCATTGATGGGCTACAATCCCGCGCGTCCCGATCCCAAGGAGCGCCCCATGCCGTGCTCGACCGACCGCTGGAGTCTCGCGGTCCTCACCCTGTCGGTGTTCGCGTCTGCGCTCGCCGAGACCCGGCCGGAGGCCGCATCGGGTGGCCGTCTGACGATCCACCTCACGGCGCCACCGGCGCCCGGCGACTGCGCACCTGCGGCGGCCGGCGCGTGGCTCAAGGCCGTCGCGCTTGGCGACGTGCTGGCCGCCGACGCGGACATCGAGCGCTACCGGAGCGACGACCACGCGCTCGAGTTCACGACGGCTGCCACCACGCGGCTGTTCACGAATGCCGCGACGTACGACCGCGAAGAGGTGGGCGTCGTCCCGGCGGGTGCCTTCTTTTCAGCGGCCGGCCGCGGCTTCGTCGTCACGCTCGACGGAAAGCGACTCGTCGGCGGCATGGTCACGACCCTCGACCGGATGCGTGAGCCGACGCCGTGCGTGCAGCTCTACTTCCTTCCGCCACTGACGTCCGGCGGCCGGTTGCAGGTGTCGATTGGGCGTGCCCGTTCAGAGGAGGAACTCGGCGACGAGCCGTGGAGAGTCATGATCGAAGACGGCATCGACCGCGTCTTCGAGGCGCGCGTGCCGAAGGCGCTCGCCGACTACCTCGCGACGACGCGCAAGAGCGCGCCGAAGCGCTGAGCGCCACTGCGCGCCATCCTGCGCGGGCCAGATCGCCCCGAGCGCCCGCATCGCGTTGCCGCCGAGGATCCGCGCGATGTCGGCGTCGCCGTACCAGCGGCGGATCAGGCCTTCGGTCAGATCGAAGACGCGCTTCGGGTGATCGAGTCCAGCGATCGTGATCGCGCCGCCCGGACCCTCGTGATACTGGTAGCGTGAGAAGTTCGGCTGCGTCTTCGGATCGAACCCGCCGCCGTTGACCGGGTTTGCCGACGACATCGAGATCGCTGCCGATGGCGACGTGCTCGACCGACTGCGCGAACAGCGCATACCGCTGGCGCATGAGGGCTGGGGCTCCCAGCGCCGCGGCGCCGAGTGCCTGGATGGCGTCTCGCCTCGAGATCGTCTTCGTCGGGGTCATCGGGTTCTCGTCGCCGTCTGGGTGTGGACGAAGCGTCCGTTCTTGATCACGTAGCGGATGCGTCACAGTGTTGGGATCGACGGGGCGCCTTCGACACTGAGCAGGCCGGCCACCTTGCCAGGCGCGATGCGGCGGGTTCAGCGTGCCGAGCCATCGCCAGGGCCTGCGGGCCTGTTCCGGCCGCGGCGGGGTTGCGTGTGGAAGTGGTCCTTCCAGAGGTGGGCGATGGCGAGCCATGGATGGCGCCAGATCATGCGTGGGCCGGCCGCGCGCATGATCGTGCGCATGTGTTCGCGCGGTTCGGGCTTGTAGCAGTGGATCGTGCAGGCCTTGCACGACGGCTTGTCGTCGCCGAACGGGCAGGCATCGAGGCGCGCGAGCGCGTACTCGAGCAGTGCCCCGCAGTCGGTGCAGATCCCGTCGCCGCCTGGATGATGCTCGGCGCAGTAGAGGCGCACCATCACCGCGACCGTCTTCTTCTCGGTCGCGATGGGTCCGTGGGGCGTCGGGGGGGGCGACATCGCGGCAGCGGGCAGGCCCGCGTTCGCGCGGCGCGTGCAAGCCATCATCATGTCTGGTGGTGGTGCGCGACGGCAAGCGGGGCGGCAGGAGTAGACTGGCCGCAGCATGCCTGCGCCCCTCAGCCGTCACCCGTCGCCCACTGTCTCTGAGGCGGGCGTTCCGCTGCCCGACGCCTGCGCCCTGGTTGCGGCGGTGTTCGCCGTGGTCTGGCCGGTCGCGCAGGCGCTGAGCGGCGGCGGTTCGACGATGGCGGTCGCCGTGCCGTTCGCGTTGGTACTGGCGTTCGGCTTCGCCTTCGTGGGGCTGCTGTTCGGCCTCGTGCTGTCTCGGCTGTTGGCTCGCGCGAGCGGCGTCGCCTTGCGGATCCCGGTGTCGGTCGTGGCGGTGCTGGCGGTGGTGGCGTTGGTGCTTGGCGCGTGGTTCGGGCGGATGCCTGGCGGCGACTGATGGCTCCTCGTGCCGGAGGGGGCCGGGCGCCCCTGCCACGATGGCACGGGGATGTGGGATAATCCGGGTCTTCCTGGTCGGGGCGTAGCGCAGCCTGGTAGCGCACCTGCCTTGGGCGCAGGGGGTCGCTGGTTCGAATCCAGTCGCCCCGACCACATTCCTCAGTAATCCACGTAAACACCACATTTCGAACGACTTCGCGGCGCGAGCCTCGTTCAGGCCCGTTCGCCGTGGATCGCCCTCCAGCGCCCATTTTCGCCGTCGACTGGTCCCAAATCTGGTCACAGGCAAACAGCACCTAAGTGCTACAGACGATGGCGCTTACTGGCGAAGCGCCGTCAAGAGGGGCCACTTCAGGCGGCCCATGGCCGGTGAAGGCCACCAGCTTCCGCCCATCCACAACGTCGGCCGGGGCCTCAGCCCCGGCGCATCGCCACACGTCGATTTCAGGAGGTTCTATGGGTTTCGATCCCCGCTGGCCCGATGACCGCGACGACGCCCGTCGGGCGGAGTCAGGTCGCGAACTGAACCAGGGCAGTCGCGGCGGCACGTCTGACCTGCTCGAGCGCGAGCCTCACGACCCGCGCGACGTCTTCACCCGCGACCTCGACCTGCCGCGTGGCCAGAATCGCGAGCGCGTGTGGATGCGTGAGCAGAGCGTCCTCTTGCGCGGCTCAGAAGCGCGCGCGCTCGCGACGGTCGGCGCCTTCCGCGTCGTCCACGCCGAGGACTTGCGCGACGGCCAGGGGCAGCCGCTCGACCCGCGCGACGGCGACCTCAGGCATCTCAAGCAGGAACACCTCGTGCGGACCATCCCCGTTCGCGACGGCCGCGCCCTGGTGGTTCTCACCGAACGTGGTCGCGACGTCATCGAACGCAACCGGCACGGGCGTGAGCAACAGTTCTACGCGGGCCTCCAACGTCCGCGCGAGCTGCTCCACGACGCCAGGGTCTACCAGGCGTACGAACGCGAAACCGAGCTCCTGCGCGAAGAGGGCGCGACCATCCGCCGCGTCATGCTCGACACCGAGCTGAAGCGCGACTACCAGCAGTTCTTGCAAGAGCACAACCGGGGGAAGTCGGACAGCGACGGCCGTCCCGATCGATCGCCCGATGAGATCGCGCGTTGGGCCGTGGACCACGACCTCCCGGAGCAGGACGGTCACGTCCAGTTTCCCGACGCGCGCATCGTCTACGAAGACCGCGATGGCCGCGAACACACGCGTGACATCGAGGTCGAAACCCTCAACTACCGCGGCGCGCATGCGTCCGCGAAGGCCTCGTCTGGGTTCAGCCGCCACAGCGCCGCCGGGATGCGGGTCGTCGGTGCGCGTGGAGTCGGTGGCGGAGGCAGCCGGCGTGGCAGCGGAGGCTACGCCGTTATCGGTAGCACGGGCAGGACGGGCGGTCGCACTCCCACGCCGCGACTCGCCGAGGAGATGTTGCGATGAATCTCGATCACGCGGTCGGCACCATCGTCTCGAAGGGCTTCACCGAGCGGCAGGCACGCTTCCTCGTGCTCGTCGCGCGTCACGCCGGCGTTTGCGTCATGCGCCAGTACTCCGCCTTCGGCGGGGTCGTCTTCGGGCACACGACGCGGAGGTTCTTCAGCAAACTCGACCGTCTCGGTTGGGTCTCGACCTACGACTGTGCACGGAAGCGCGCGCGCATCTATCACGTGCGCCATCGGGAGTTGTACGACGCCATCGGCGATCCCGAATCACGCCTTCGTCGACCACCGACCGTACCTCGCGCACTCGAGCGCATCATGCTGCTCGACGTCATCCTCAGGGACCCTCACCTCGTCTGGCTCGCGACGCCCGAGGAGAAGATGGCGCAGGTCTCGATGTGCACGTCCATCACGCCGGACGCCATGCCGCAGATGGCCGCGCCGCAGGGCAGCTACGAGCCCGTGCGTTACTTCCCCGATCACGCGCCGATCGGCGTCCATCGCGACGGCCGCTGGGTAGTCGTGTGTCTGCTCACCCAGGACGGCAAGCGGGAGTTGCGGACGTTCCTCGAACGTCACCTTCCCTTCCTGGCTGGCCTCTCAACGTGGACGCTGCGGGTCGCCATCCCCGCGCACATGGCGCCCTACGGGACGCGGCTGGTCGAGGAGGCGGTCAAGGGTCTGCGCTGGCGCTTCGAGGGACAGTTCCGCGACGATGTCGTCTGGTACTTCGAGCAGCGTCGATCGGGCGGCAACCCCGACAGCGTGCCCGACAATGACGAGCGGGCGCGGCGCGCGAGGCTGCGCCAGTTCTCGGGCATCGGGTTCTCGGCGCTCTACCCTCTCTGGCTCGCACACGGCAGCGATGTCTTTCCGAACATCGCGGCGCGAGTGGGCGATGCGCTGTTCCGCGAGGCCGCCACCATCGAGCCGCTCGTCCTGCCACACGCGTACAGCCACCTGGCGCCGTTGGTGGGGGTTGGGTAGGCGTGTCGGCCGCCCAGACACTCGTTCCGGCATTCCGTGTGCGCAAAGTAACGGGATCCGTGACGATGCGCACGCAGAACGCCTGCAGTTCGACCTGGTCGCCTCGGCCTGCTGGCAATAGTAATCGCAGACGTTATATTATTGCCATCGAGACAAGACCATGCAGAAGCGCCAGTGGGACAGCGTTCTCTATGGGATAGCCGAGGACCAGGTCGGCTATTTCACGGCCGCGCAGGCGAGGGCGGCGGGGCTGCACCAGGTCCGTCTCGTTCAGCTTGCTCAGCAAGGCGACGTTGAGCGGGTCTCGCGGGGTGTGTACCGCTTCACCCGGTTCCCTGTCTCCCGGCTTGGCCACTACATGGAAGCCGTTCTCTGGCCCCAGGTCCGACGGCCTGAGATCGTGGGCGTGATATCCCACCAGTCGGCGCTCGCGTTGCACGAGCTATCTGACGTCAGTCCTGCCCGCGTCCACGTGACGGTTCCCGCCGCCGTGCGCATCCGACGGGACGTGCCGAAGGGCCTCGTCATCCACTACGCCGACCTCACACAGAAAGACGTCGAGCGCGTCGAAGGCGTGCCGGTCACGACACCCGCCAGGTCGATCCGCGACGCTCACGCAAGCGATCTTGGGAACGCTCTTGTCGCCCAAGCGATCGCCGACGGACGACGGTCTGGGGCGCTCTCGATGGCCGTGGCAGACCGCCTGCAGCGTGAGCTGCTCGGCGGCTCGCCAGGCGCAAGGCAGGCTACCCGCGCAAGGCGCGAGGCACGGTGATGGCCGACCGTAAGCGGCCCACTGGCCCACCTCCCTCGGCGGGCGTCCTTGCGCGGTACGCGCAGGCCTACGCACGCGAGCTCGGCGTGGCCGAAGGCAGGGTTCGGGCATGGGTCTCCTACATGATCATGGCCGGCGTTCTCGAACGTGCTGAGAGCGTCGGGTCCCCACGGTTCATCGTCAAGGGAGGAGTCGCCCTCGAGCTCAGACTTCGCGACCGCGCGCGGGCGACCAAGGACATCGACATCGTCCTGCGCGACCCACGTGCGGACCTTGCTGACAGCTTGGAACTGGCCCTGACGGGAGACCCGTACCAAGGCTTCTCCTTCCGGCGAAAGGGCCAGCCGCTGCTGCTCGACAACGGCGCTGTCAACATGGAGTTCGCCGTCACCTACCGCGGCCAACCGTGGACGAGCATCAGTGTCGACATCGCCCGTGCCGAGGTCGGCGAAGCCGATGTCGAGTGGGTTGACGCCATTGTCCTGACCGATGTCTTCGGCGTGACAGGCCCGGCGCAGCTGCCTTGTTTGCCACTCCGGTTCCATGTCGCCCAGAAGCTCCACGGCATGACCCTCCCACCAAGACCCGGCAAGCAGAACGAACGGTTCCGGGACCTGGTCGACTTGCTGCTCATGGACGCGATGATCACCCAGGACGACAACGCGCTCCGTGAGGCGTGCGAACTCGTCTTCAGCACGCGCCACACGCACCCCTGGCCACCCGACCTGACCGCCGCACCGACACATTGGGCACGGCCCTTCGCCGAACTCGCCAAGGAACTGGAACTGCCGGACACGAACGTCGACGCAGCACTCGCCAGTGTCCGCCGCCTCGTGGCGCGCATCCTCGGCGCCTCCTCATAGGATGGCACTCGGCGTCGTCAATCCAGACATCGTGATCGCGCACGGGCTCGCCCCTTGCTCAGCCAAGTCGGACACACAGGGGGAGCCGAATGGGGAGCCGACAGGGCCTCGCGTCATCGGCCCCCTGGTAAGACAACGCTCCCCGTTGGCAGGCTCGCCCCGATCGTCGCTACTTGCCCGGCAGGCGCTCCCAAGTGTCACCAGAACGACGATTTGCACGACCTCGGCGCAGATAGTCCTCGCCGGCCGAGAGCCGGGCCGCTCAAGAGCAAGAAGAGAAGGTAGGGAGTGGGGGCGTGAGCGACCCAGCCCCAGACCTGTTCGGCCCCCTGCGGGCCGGGTCGCTCACGCCCCCGCGTCAGATGTCCTTCGTGCTGAGTGACGCGGCC
>JAEUQQ010000234.1 GCA_016789685.1 Acidobacteriota bacterium
GGGAGCTCTTCTGCCAGCCCAGCCTCGGATTCGGCATGCGCCTGCTGGAGATCAACTTCCGCGACGAGGCCGCCCGGCACGAGCCCATGCACGCCGGCGAGAACGCGGCGGCGTACCGGCGGATTCCGACGATAGCGTGGAGCAACTATCCATACACCGTGGCGCTTGTGCCTGGGGCGGGCCTGTCTGACCAGATGGAGCGCGAGAACCACGCGCTCAGCCCGATGGGCCGGCAGATCATCGAGATCGCCGCGCGCCGCTATCACGATCGCAAGGTCGCGATCATCATCGTCTCTGGCGGGTACGTGCACCCGAAGCACTCGCGGTTTGCCGAGGCGATCGAGATGAAGCGTGCGCTGATGCGCGATTTCGGCGTGCCCGAAGACGCCATCCTCGTGGATCCCCATGCGCGCCACACGACGACCAACGTCCGCAACGCGGCCCGGCTGGTGTTCCGGTACGGGATCCCCGCTGAACGGCCGGCACTGATCACGACGCAGCAGTACCACCTCGACTCGATCGCGTCTGCCGCGTTCGACGAGCGCAACGAGCGCGAACTCGGCTACCGGCCCTACGTGTCGACGCGGCGGCTGTCGCGCTTCGAGGTCGAGTGGCTCCCGAACGTCATGTCGCTGCACGCCGATCCCCTGGATCCCCTCGACCCCTGAGGCGGGCGACCGTTGCCGAGTGACGGGTACGCGAGCGGCGTCGGCAAGTCGCCGGGCCAGGGTCAGAGTCGCTCGCGCTAGACGGCGCGCGGCTCCGACGCCCGGCCGACGATCCGGCCTCCAGCCGCGCACGTCCTTTGCACCGCAGTCGCTCGCCGGTCGCGGAGTCGTCGAATCGTCCCGGTAGCCTCGCGACGTCAACCGAACGATGTCGAGGTTCCCCAGCCAGGTCGTGGCGGGCGAAGTGCCGCCAGTCGGGCCGGTCCGGCCGGCCTATAATCAAGAATGTGAGCGTTCCCAACGCGCGAGATACAGCGGCCCGCCTGGAGGCGTACTTCAGAGCCACTCCTGACGGGATCGCGGCGGCGTATCTGTTCGGTAGCGTGGCCCGGGGAACCGCGCGCGATGCCAGTGACTTGGACGTCGCGGTGTTGTTCGAACGAGATCCGCCGCGCACGCTCGACGGACTGCACGGTGATCTGGCGCTGGCACTCGAGGCCCGTCTCGGCCGAGCGGTTGACCTCGTGATCCTGAACCACGCGCCGGTGGACCTCGTGTACCGCGTGCTGCGCGACGGGATCCTCGTGTGCGACGCCAACCGTTCCGCAAGGGTGCGCTTCGAGGTTCGCACGCGCAATGAGTACTTCGATCTCGAGCCCTACCTGCGCGAGTACAGGCGGGCGGGCTGACGGAGCTCCGGGGATGACTGACGCGTCGCTCATCGGGAAGAAGCTCGCGGTCATCGAGACGTGTGTCGGTGACCTCCTTGCCTTCACGCGCGCGGTTCGCGCGCGGATGCCAGACTGAACGGCTGACCCTCAGGCCAGGCCTTCGGCAATCGCCCGTGGGCGCACTGGCCGGTTCGCCTCGCGCCGCCCGGCTGGCGAAGCGCACCTGGCCGATTTTCTTGTCGCGAGCCTATATCAGGCGCACCCCTGGCATCCCCTTATGGGGTGTGCTGACGCCAGATGCTGTGCCTTGCGGGGCTCAATCGAGGCCCGCATCGCTCGCAGGCGCCCCTGACATCGGTCAGGGGTGCGGGCTGCGCTTCCGGCGTGCGTGCACACCAGCCCTGGAGGCCCTCATGCCCGTCGCACTCACGAGATTCCGCAAAATCCCCACCTGCCACCCTGCCGTGAGCATCGCGGCGCTCGCCACCGCGTGGCTCGCACTGACCGCGGCCGGGGCCGACGCGCAGACAGCCGTCAACGGGCAGATCGCGTACGTGGCGTCTGGCCCCTCGACCATTCCGTTCGGTTCGACCACGCAGACCGACATCTGGGTCATGAACGCCGACGGGACCAATCCGCGGAACCTGACCAACACGAGCGACATCGACGAGTTCACGCCGGCGTGGTCGCCCGACGGCACGCGCATCGCCTTCATCTCGGATGCGTTCACGCAGACCCTGACGATCATGGCTGCCGACGGCAGCAACCCGACGCCGGTTGCCACCGGCGCCACGTTCCCGACCTGGAATCCTGCGGGCACCGAGATCGCCTACGTGCGCGGTCGAGACGGCCTGCCCGTCAACATCGTGATTCGCACGCTGGCCACCGGCGTCGAGCGCTAGATCACAGGGCCGGTCGACTTCGGCAACGGGGTGTTCATCGATGTCGACGAGATGGAGCCCTCGTGGTCTCCGACGGGCGATCGGATCGCGTTCACCAGCGTGCGACCCGAGGTGATGGTCAACCTGCTCACGGGCGAGCTCGAGGTCGCCGCGCAGTACGAAATCGTCACCGTCAACATCGACGGGACCGGCGAACAGGTGGTGAGCCGCGGTGATCCCGGCAGCGACCGCGCGAACTACCTCGACGAGGATCGGTCGCCGTCGTGGTCGCCCGACGGCAGCATGGTGCTCTTCATGAGCCAGTCGCAGGCGCCGTCGTGCTGCGGGCCGTGGCAGGTATGGGCGGTGAACCGCGACGGCAGCGGGGCCACGAACCTGACGGCCGACGAGACGGTCAACGACCTGTATCCGTCGTGGTCGCCGGATGGCGCGCTGATCCTCTTCACGCGCGCCGATGCGTCTGGCCACAACCTCTACACGATGCCCGCGCCGACGTCACTCGTCACGGTGGCGACCGTCGTCGCACGCTCGGCGGGCACGTTCGACGCGGTGGCGCCGGCGGCGGTGACCGGGGTGGCGACGCCGCTCACGTCAGACGGCAACGCCCAGGACGCGACGTGGGCCCCGGCGCAGCCGCAAGGGCCAACGGGGTTCGCGCTGACGGTGACCCTTCGCACCTCGTCGGGCGCCGCGGGCAGCGTGTTCAGCCTTCCGCGCGGCATCGCGTGCGGCACCGACTGTTCCGAGTCGTACGACACGGGCACGCACGTGCTGCTGCTGGCCGTCGCGAAGCCTGGCTCGCGGTTCGCCGGATGGTCGGGCGCGTGCCGTGGCGCGTTGCCGGCGTGCGTGGTGACGATGGATGCGGCGAAGGGCGTGACGGCCTCGTTCCGGCGGCGGTAGCTCGCGACGTGGTCGAGGTTGGCGATCGGGGCGTGCTGCGGCACCGCCCCGATCGCGCTACTCTTTCTGCACCATGAACCCCAAAGTCGACTGGTTCTTCGAGCACGAGACGCCCTGGAAGGATGCCTACGCGCAGCTGCGCGCGATCGTGCTCGCGTGCGGGCTCACCGAGGAACTCAAGTGGGGCTGCCCGTGCTACACGGTCGACGGCAGGAATGTCGTCCTGATCCACGGGTTCAAGGAGTACTGCGCACTGCTGTTCCACAAGGGCGCGCTGCTCGCAGACCCGAAGCGCCTCCTGGTGCAGCAGACGGCCAACGTGCAGTCGGCGCGGCAGCTCCGCTTCACGTCGGCGCGCGAGGTCGCGACACAGGCGCGCGCGGTGAAGGCCCTCATCCGCGAGGCCGTCCAGGTCGAGCAGGCCGGCATGCGCGTGGTGCTGAAGGAGACGGCCCAGTTCAGTATGCCGGCGGAGTTCGCATCTGCGCTGCAGGCGTCGCCTGCGCTGAAGAAGGCCTTCGAGGCGCTCACTCCCGGCCGGCAGCGCGGGTACCTGCTGCACTTCTCGTCGGCTGCACAGAGCGCGACGCGCGAGGCGCGGATTGCGCGCAACGCGCCGCGGATCCTGGCGGGGAAGGGCCTGAAGGACTGACTGGCGGCTCTGGCCGCGACGCGGGCCGGTTCGCAACGCGTCACGGACGACCTTCTGCGGCGTGGCCGCGGTAGACTTCGCACAGATCGGGGCCGTCGAGATCTCCGGCAACCCTACGATCAACGGAGAACACCGTGAAGAATTGGACCCCGACCGCCTGCATGCCGATGTTGTGCCTGGCGCTGCTGCTTTCGACGATCAACGTCACGGGGGCGGCGGCGCAGGTGACACTGCCCTCCGGCACGGTCACGTACCTCGAGACGCCAGCAGGCAGGAAGCCGCGCGTCGTGATCACCGCCGACCCGGAACTCGACGACCTCAACTCGATGATTCGCTACGTGCTGATGGCCGACGGCTACCAGACCGAGGGCCTGATCTACGCCAGCAGCCAGTTCCACTGGACCGGCGACGGCACCGGGAAGGCGATCAACGTGCCCGGCCGCGAATACAACCGCAACGGCCTGAACCTCTGCCCCTGCACGAGCTGGCGCTGGGATCCGAAGGAACGCTTCATCGACGACGTCCTCGACGCCTACGAGAAGGCCTACCCGAACCTCAGGATCCACAGCGCGGGGTATCCCACGCCCGCCGAGCTCCGCTCGAAGGTCAGGTGGGGGAACATCCAGTTCGACGGCGAGATGGAGAAGGATACCGACGGCTCGAACCTGATCAAGGCGTTGCTGCTCGACAACGTCAACGAGCCGATTTACCTGCACGCGTGGGGCGGGCAGAGCACCATCGCGCGGGCGCTGAAGTCGATCGAGGATCAGTACAAGGGCACGCCCCTGTGGCAGGCCATCCGCACAAAGGTCATCAGCAAGGCGGTGATCCACCCGTCTGGCGACCAGGACAACACCGGTGGCAACTACATCAAGCCCAACTGGCCCGACATCCGGTACGGCAGCGGCGGCGGCGCGTTCGGGGCGGGACTCTCATATAACACGCAGCGCACCGCGGCCGACGCCGACCAGGTGTACTACTCTGCCGCGTGGATGCAGCAGCACGTCTCGAGCAAGGGCGAGTTCGGCACGCTGCAGCGCGTCTGGGGCGACGGCAAGCAGATGGTGAAGGGCGACAGGTTCGACTACTTCGGCGAGTCGGGCAAGACGGCCGACGACCTGAAGAAGGAAGGCTTCATCGTCTGGACGCCGCCGCGCGCGAAGGGCGAGTTCCTGGCCGAAGGCGATACGGGCACCTTCCTGAGCCTGCTCGACAACGGCCTCGAAGGCTGGCGCCAGCAGAACCGGCGCAACCCGGCCGTCTACCAGACCGCTGGCACCACAAACATCGTCCCGTTCGGTGCGCCGCCGCCCGCGGCGCCGGGCGCTCCGGCCGCCGCCCCCGCTGCCGCTCCCGTGCAGCGTCCGTCGTCGCGCTTCCTGCGACCGCTGATGCACGACCTCGCCGAGCGGATGACGTGGGCCATCACGCCGAAGTACGACGATGCGAATCACTACCCGTCGGTGATACTCGCGAATGCCGCGGTGTCAGGGGCGCCCGGCGAGGTGGTGAACCTCGCGGTCACCACGTCTGACCCTGACGGCGACAGAGTCTCGGTGACCTGGTGGCGATTCGAGAACAACGGCACGTATGCCGGTGCGGTCACCATCGACCCGGCTGACGGCATGACGACACGCATCCGCATCCCGGTGGATGCAAGGGCGGGCGACACGATCCACATCATCGCCGAGGCCACCGACAGCGGGACGCTGTCGCTGACGCGGTATGCGCGCGCGGTGATCGCGGTGCGGTAGCCGGCTCCCCAGGCCTTGTGGTGAACATCGCCGCGGCCCGGAAATGTCTGTCCTAGCCGCGCTATGCACCGGATCGGTGGCCTCCGCACGCCGGGGCGAGTGCGACAATTCCGCGCATCATGCGGAATGCGGCTGGTTCGACATCGGATGTGATGGCCCCGGGCGGACTCTCGGTCCGCGCGCTCGCGACACCTGAACCGTTCGTGCGGTTCTTCGCGCGGCGCGTCCAGCAGGAGGGCGCGCTCGACCTCACGCAGGGCGACTACAAGAACGCCGATTTCGCCCCGCATCCCGAGGTCGTCAGGGCCGCCCAGCGCATCACGCGCAACACCGTGCACAGCTACGGACCCGCGGTGGGCCGTGTCGACGTCAGGAGCGAGGTCGCCGCGTTCTTCAACCGCGACGGCCTGCTCGACTACCCCGACTCCGAGGTGCGGTTCCTGCCCGACGAGGTGATCTTCACGCCCGGCACGCGTGCGGGCCTCGCGTTCGTCCTCGAAGTCCTCGGACCCGACGGCTCTGGCGTCGTCGTGCCACGCCCGAGCTGGGAGTACGACTGGTTCATCGAACGCGCCGGCAAGACCGTCGTCGAACTGCTGACGAAGGCGCCGGGATTCCTGCCCGATCCCGACGAACTCGACGCGCTGCTGTCGCGCGGCGGCGTCTCGTCGGTGATCCTCAACAACCCGCACAACCCCACGGGCCGCGTGTTTCCGCGCGCGCTCGTCGAGGATCTCGTGCGCGTCGCGGTGAAGCACCGCTGCTACGTGCTGTACGACTCGGTGTACCAGCGGCTCGACTACGTCGACTGGTTCGTCAACCCGGCCTTCGCCCACCCCGAGTGGCGCGACTGGGTGGTGACGTTGTCGGGGCTCTCGAAGATGGACATGTTCGGTGCATCGACCGGGGCCCGTGCATGCTGGATGGTCATCTCTGACCAGGTCCGCACCAACGGCGTGAAGGCACGCGACATCCTCGCCAACCTGTCGGCCTGGCTCGTCGCGACGCCATCGACGCTGGCGCAGGACTGGGCGCTGGCGGCCCTCCAGAGCCCGCTCGCGTCAATACGGCGTCCGTCGCCGTACATGCGCGAGCGCCGCGACTTCATGGTGCGCGCCGCCGACGACCTCGCGCCGCTGGGCGTCGAACGCACCGACTTCGGGGGCACGTTCTACGCGCCGCTGGCGTTCCCCGGCCTCGTCGGCGAGCGCTTCGACCGCCTCCGCCAGGGTGTGCACGAGCAGGCGACCGTCAAGGACTCGGTCGATGCCTTCGACTTCCTCCTCTCGGGCGGCGTCGGCGGGATTCCGTTTGCGGCCTTCGCGGGTGGCCGCAGCGCGACGAGCCGCTACGGCACGTGGCAGCGCCTGTCGTACGGGTCGAAGGACGTGAAGGAACTCGCGGTGTTCATCGACCGCGTCCGCGAGCGGATCTCGTCGCAGGGGCGACTCGGGTCGAGCGCGCCGGCTGCGCCGACGCGTGCCAGCGCCAACGACGCGGTCTGGTCGAGTGTCTGCACGGCCGACGGCTACCCGGCGCTCGACGCGCTCGACGCGACGGCCTTTGCCGAGGCCCGCCGCCGGTTCCTCGTGCAGCCCCGGCACGAGGCGCTGCGCCTCACGGGCACGAAGCATCCAGACTCGACGACGCATCGCGCCGAGCAGCTGGCACGCGCGCTGCGCGCTGCGCCCGACGGCGCGCCCGAGCGCGCACGCGCGGCGCTCACGCACCTCGAGTGGCACCCGCTGATGGAGGCGCGCCTCGAATACGAGGAGTCGATCGCCGACCTGCTCGGCCCCTGCAGCGAGGTGCTGCTCGACCTCGAGGGGAGGCAGATCAGCCCCGACTGGCTCGACGTGCCCGAGAAGGTCGTGCTCGCCCTGCTGCGACACGGCGTCGTGCCCGGCGAAGACCGTCACCTGCTCTTCCGCGTGCCGAACCCGTTCGTCGAACAGGACGAGGAGAAGGTGTCGAAGATCCTCGCCTCGGTCGCGCGCGCGAACGTCGTCTTCCACCTCGCGTGCGAGCGGGTGGGCGTGACGCCGGTGCAGAACGCGATCCACGAGCTGACGGTGCCGCAGGTGAACTCGACCGCGGAACTCGGCGCGGTGGTCAAGATCGGCGCGCTCTACATGCAGGCCGCGGCCGGATTGTTCGAGGGGCCGGCCGATCGCGTCGATGCGTTCCTGCAGCAGCGCGTGCCGCAGGCACGCCGGGCCGCGCTGCTCGCGCGCGTGTCGCGCGTGCGGCTCGTGCCGTTGTGCGAGAACGTCGCGGCGCTGGCGCGCCTGCCGGACCTGCTCGAGGCGTTCTACGTCGCGCTCGAGCGCGGCCTCCGCGTCGACGACCTGCCCACACCCGCGACGTTCCGCACGGCCTTCGAGCGACACGAGGCCACGGTGCGCGTCTTCGTCGCGATGTCTGACACGGCCGAGCAGAGTGGCAAGGTGGCCACGGATGCCGCCGTGACGCTCGCCATTGCCGGCCGCGACGAGGCCGAGCGGCGCCTGGCGGCGCACGCAGCCCGCATCGGTGAGCCCGCCCCGTCGGTGACGTTCCTCATCGGCGCCGGCCGTGCCGGCTTCCGCGGAGGTTTCGATCCGCGGCACCCGGGCGTGATTCGCCAGTTCGCGCGCGCCGACGGCGTGACCATGCAGGGGATTCGCGCCGACGCGCCAGGCGAGGCGGCGCGGCTGGCACAGGCGTTCCGCGACGAGGTCGCGGCAAAGACAGCGCCGGGCGGCCACGCGCCGACGCTCACGACGGTCGATACCGACGCGCTTGCGCGGCTGCTCGAAGCTGGCGTGCGCGAGCACACCGACACGATCCTGAAGATCGCACCGCTGCTGGCGCCGTTCGGGAGCCTCGTGCCGCAGACGCGCGTCCGCATCCGCGCGACCGGCTCGGTGAGCTACGGGCGCTCGATCCCGACATACCCGGGCGAGTGGGGCGCCGGCCTCACGCTCCCCGACGACCGCGACCTGCGCGATGCCTGGCCCGAAGGCGTCACGCTTCCCCGCGCCATCGTCTACAACCTGGCGTGCACGACGCTGGGGCTTCCCGCCGTCACCAGTGACGTGTCGGTGCTCGACCGGCGCGCGGCCGTGCTGTTCGATCGCCACGTGCCGGGCTACCGCGAGATCATGGCGAGCGAGTTGCCCTTCTTCGTGCGCGAGTCGGTGGCGCTGATCTTCGGGCGGAAGTTCGCCGAACTGAACGCGCGCCGCGTGCAGCGTGCGGCGGCGGCGTTGTGGGTCGATGCCCGCACCCGCGACGAACTCGTCGCGCCAACCTGCCTGTTCGCGATGCAGTACCTGCGCTACCTGGCCGAGGATTCCGAGAGCTGGGACGAGACGAAGGAGCACGAGAGCCAGACGACGCGCGAAGAGGAGCTGATTCGCGAGACGTCGAGCGTGACGTTCGCCGCACTCTGCGCCGAGCGTCCCGGCGAGCGGTGGCCCGTGCTGCAGACCTTCGTGGACGCCGAGAACGCGACGCGCCTGCTGCTGGCCCGCGAGCTGACGCTCGAGGAGAAGCGCGAGTTCGTCGACCTGCGCATCGAGGGCTGGCTGCGCAGCCTGCACGACAGCCTGTCGGCGCCGCTGCGCCGCGAGTGGTCGAGCCTGCGCGAACTGGCCAAGGACGCCCTCACCCTCGATGCGATCCAGCGGCTCGTGGCCCTCGAGCACCTGCGCGGCAACCTGGGGGCGTGAGGCGCCGGCGGCGATGATACGTATGTTTCGTATGCTACGATACGTATGCCTATGGCCAAGCTGACCCTGAGTGTCGATGAGGCCGTCGTACGGCGTGCGAAACGCTACGCCGCCGGGCGCGGCACGTCTGTCTCAGACCTTGTCGAGCGCTACCTGGACCTGCTCGCCCGCCCGTTGCGCCGCGACGAGATGCCGCCCGTGCTGCGCCTGCTCCATGGCGCAGGCAAGGGGGTCGACGCCGGCGCGCATCGTCGGCATCTCGAGCGGAAGTACCGGTGACCCGGGTCCTGCTCGATCTCAACGTCCTCCTGGACGTCATCCTCGACCGGAAGCCGGGCGTGCAGGCTGCGGCGCGGCTGTGGGCGTGCCTCGAGGAGGGGCGTGGCCAGGGATGCATTCCGGCCCACGGCGTCACGACGGTGTTCTACATCCTCGAGAAGGCGCAGGGGCCGGTGTTCGCCCGGCGAGCCGTCGAGCAACTCCTGCAGGTGTTCGCCGTCGCGCCCGTCACGGACGTGGTGCTGAGGCGGGCGCTCGTGCTGGCCTGGCCCGACTTCGAGGATGCGGTCTGCGCCGCGTGCGCCGAAGCCGCCGGCTGCGATGCCATCGTCAGCCGGGATCCCGCCGGATTCCCCGATCCGCCAGTGCCCGTCGTCGATCCCGCCGCTGCACTCGGGCTGCTGGCGCGGCCCTGAGCGAGAGGCGGAACGGACGTGCCACTGGGCCGAGAGTTCTGAATGAGAGGTTGCACCGATGCGTAGCCAGTCTCCTGTCATCGCCGTCGTCTTCTTCCTGCTCGCCACCACTGCGCACGCACAGCCAGTTCCCCAGGGACCGCCGCAGCCAGGCCAGGCGGTCGCCCCCAGGCAGGCGCCCCGTTCGGCCGAGGTCGCGCCCGATGGCCGCGTGACGTTCCGCCTCGAAGCCCCCGGGGCCACCGCCGTCCTCGTCAACGGCGACTGGCCGGGTGGGCGTGGGCTCGCGATGTCAAAGGACGCGTCGGGCCTCTGGACGCTGACGACGGGGCCGCTGGCGGCGGAGATCTGGTCGTACACGTACGCGATCGACGGGGTCACGGCCATCGACCCGGGCAACGTGCGCGTGGTCCGCGATGGCGCGCGACGCCTGAACACCGTCGCGGTGCCGGGTGCGGGTTCGGCGTTGTACCAGGTCGCGAAGGTGCCGCATGGTACCGTCGCCGCGGTCTGGTATCCGTCGCCGACGCAGAAGACGCCGCGGCGCATGCTGATCTACACGCCGCCTGGCTACGAGGGCGGGAACACGGCGTATCCCGTGCTCTACCTGTTTCATGGAGGCGGCGGCGACGAAGAGGCGTGGAACGAACTCGGCGCCGCCAGCACCATCCTCGACAACCTGATCGCGCAGGGCAAGGCGCGGCCGATGATCGTCGTCTTGCCGAACGCCAACTGGCACGACAGCTCGGTGCTCGAGACCGGCGGCGCGCGCACGACATCACCAGCGGCGGCCGCGGCGCGGCCGGGTGCGCCGGCGATCCCGGCGCAGGACTACACCATCGCCGAGCAGGAGATCGTCAGCGGAATCATCCCCCACGTCGAGGCGCACTACCGTGTCGCGCCAGGGCGCGACCAGCGCGCCATCGCGGGGCTCTCGATGGGCGGCGGGATCACGATCGCCGTTGGCCTCAAGCGCCTCGACCTCTTCTCGGCGGTCGCGCAGTTCAGCACCGGGATGTTCGGCGGCGCCGGGCCTGCCTACGGGCCGTTTGATGTCGAGACGATCGCGCCCGGCTTCCTGAAAGACGCGCCCGCGACGAACGCGAAGCTGAAGGTGCTCTACTTCTCGTGCGGAGACGATGATCCGCGGATGCCGTTCCAGAAGAAGGTTGCCGACACGTTCAGGGCGGCCGGCGTCACCCTCACGTTCAGGAACTTTGCCGGCGCGCACGAGTGGCGCGTCTGGCGGGCATCGCTCGCCGACGTGGCGGGCCTGCTCTTCAGGTAAGCGACCCCATGCGCGTTGAACGCCTGTCGGCCTTCGACATCTTCAAGATCGGTGTCGGGCCGTCGAGTTCGCACACCCTTGGTCCGTGGCGTGCGGCCGAACGCTTCGTTTCGACGCTGCGCAACCTCGACGCGATCGACCGCGCACGCGAGGTGCGCGTGCGCCTGTACGGATCGCTCGCCAAGACGGGGCGCGGACACGGCACCGACGTGGCCGTGCAGGCCGGGCTGATCGGCGCGGATCCCGTGACGTGCGACATGACCGCGGTGCAGGCGTCGCTCGCGTCGATCGCGGCCACCGGGCAGTTGATGCTCGCGTCGCGCCCGTTGCCGTTTCGCCCTGATCGCGACATCGAGTTCCACGGCGACGTCACGCTGCCGCGACATCCCAACGCGCTCACGTTCGTTGCCACCCTCGATGCCGGCGATGTCGTCGAACGTACGTACTACTCGGTCGGCGGAGGTTTCGTCATCGACGACGACGAAGCCGACGCCGAGGCGCAGGCGATCGACCTGCCGCATCCGATCGATACCGGCGCCGACCTGCTGCGCTGGTGCGACGACACCGGCTGGCCGATCTGGCGCGTGGTGCTCGAGAACGAGCGCCGATGGCGCAGAGACGAGGCGACGCGTGCCGGGCTGCTGCGGTGCTGGCAGGTGATGCGCGAGTCGATGTTCCGCGGCTGCCACGAGGTCGGTGAGCTGCCGGGGGGCCTCCGTGTGCAGCGTCGCGCACCCGCGTCGGCGATGCGGCTGGCCGGTGCATCGCGGTACGACGACCAGGCGTCGTGGGTCGATGCGATTCGTGCGGGCGGCAACGACTTCCGCCAGGTGCTGGCCTGGGTGAGCGCGCTGGCGCTGGCCGTGAACGAAGAGAACGCGTCGTTCGGTCGCGTGGTCACGGCGCCCACCAACGGCGCAGCCGGTGTCATCCCTGCGGTGCTGCAGTGCCACCTGGCCTTCGCGCCGAGCCCACTTGCCGACGAGGAACGCGTCGTGCGCTTTCTCTGCGTGGCATCGGAAGTTGGCTGCCTGTTCAAGAAGGGCGCGACGATCTCGGCGGCGCTTGGCGGATGCCAGGCCGAGATCGGCGTCTCGTCGGCGATGGCGGCGGCCGCGCTGACCGAGGCCAACGGCGGGAGCCCGCGACAGGCGCTGATGGCGGCCGAGATCGCGATGGAGCATCACCTCGGGCTGACGTGCGATCCGGTGGCGGGCCTGGTGCAGATTCCCTGCATCGAGCGCAACGCGATGGGCGCGATCAAGGCGATCACCGCCTC
>JAEUQQ010000243.1 GCA_016789685.1 Acidobacteriota bacterium
CCGCATCGCGGCGAGGTCGTTGCCATCGCCCTCGACCGTCTGCACGAACCAGCCGTACGCCTCGTAGCGCTTCGTCACGTCTTCAGAGAACGACAGCGATGTCGGCCCGTCGATCGTGATGCGGTTGTCGTCGTACAGGACGACGAGGTTCGACAATCGCAGGTGCCCCGCCAACGAACTCGCCTCGGCCGAGACGCCTTCTTCGAGGCAGCCGTCGCCGGCGATGACGTAGACCCGGTGATCGAACAGCGCGAAGCCGTCGCGGTTGAACCGGGCGGCGAGCGCGCGTTGCGCGATCGCCATCCCGACGCCATTGGCCACGCCCTGGCCGAGCGGGCCAGTCGTCGCCTCGACGCCGGGAATGACGCCGTACTCGGGGTGGCCGGGCGTCAGGCTTCCCCACTGCCGGAACCGCTTGAGCTCGTCGAGCGGCATGGGGTAGCCGGTGAGGTGGAGCAACCCGTACAACAGCATCGAACCATGGCCAGCCGACAGGACGAACCGGTCACGGTTCGCCCACGCCGGGTTGGCCGGGTTGTGCGCCAGGTACTCCGTCCACAGCAGGTAGGCCGCCGGCGCCATCCCCATCGGCATCCCCGGGTGACCCGACTTCGCCTTCTGGATGGCATCCATGGCGAGGGTGCGCAGCGTCGTGATGCACGCCTCGTCGAGCGGCGACTGGCTCGGGTGCCTCGGAAGGCGTTCGTCGTGGATGGGCTGGTCGGATGGCGTCGGATGCTGGCTGCTGCTGCTCACGTGGTCTCGCGCTCCTGTACTCAGGGTGTAGGAAGTGGCCGCGGCGTGATGTCGGCGGTCGTCAGGCCGAGGGCCCACTTGATGGCCTCGGTCCACATCGTCTGGATCTCTGGACGGTCCCACGTGGCGGCTTCATGGCCGAAGGCACACACGAAGACCCGGCCCTTCCCGTAGTTCTTGGCCCACGCCTGCGGGAAGTCGTTGTCGGTGCGATGGACGTTGGGGTTCTTGAGATCGACCGACGCCGGATCGAGCCGCAGGAGCACCCGCGCGTTCTCGCGCGAGAACTCCCTGACCTGGTACATCTCGTCGCGGAACGTGAACGTCGGCGGGAAGTGCTTCATCGCCGGGAACGCCGGATCTTCGACGATCACCTTGGCCTCGACCTGGTTCCACGGATGGTTGTCGTAGGCGGATCCCATCAGCTTCGAGAACTCGGGACGGCTGACGAAGGCCGTGATGGCCGTGTGGGCCGCCACGAACCCCTTGCCGTCATCGCGCACGAACGATAGCAGATCCGCGAACTGCTGGTCGCTCAGCGGCAGTTCGCGCATCCCGCAGAAGAAGATGGCGTCGAACCAGTCGAGCGTCTTCGACACCGGCCAGTCGCGGCCGTTGGCATGCACCGTGGTCTTCTGCTTGGTGATCAACTGCGAATCGGTGCGGATGTAGGTGTCCCACAGCCCCGTCTCGCGGCCCATCTTCTCGATCACGGTCATCGCGTGGGTCGTCGAGTCGTGGTACGAGCCGCCGCCGGTCTGGTCGCACCACACCAGCAACTGCTTGCGGTCGGGCTTCTGCTGCGGGCGCGGGCCGCCCTGGCGTGCCGCCCCAGGAGGTGCCCCGGGAGGTGCGCCGGGTGGCGGGCCCTGTGCCGACACGTCGGCGACCGACAACACACTACAGGCGGCAACGACGAGAGCGGCTCTCGTCCAGGGCAACTGGCGACGCATGACGACCTCCTCGGGCGGTGACACGGACACTGCGAATCCCGCGTCACGCTAGCACCCTGCCGGAGAACCACCAATCCCGTTACCGTGGCGCTACCGTAACAGCCACGACAGGGCGCCCCCGTCGCGGCACGCATGGGGCGACAGCGGGGCATCGGGGGGGGCGACGGGGCGGCAGTCAGGGCCGAGGGGGCATCACGATGCGCCCCCACGGGTACGGTTACATCAGGCCGCGATACTCCCCCGACATCGTGGGGCTGTGTAACAGTGCCCGCATGGACACCTGGCGCACCGCCCTCGTCAAGTCAGACGCCACCGGCCTCTGGATCCGCGGCCACGACATCGCCTCGCTGATGCGGGGGGCGTCGTTCACCGACGTGATCTTCCTGCTGCACCGCGGCCGCCTGCCCAGCGATGGCGAACGCCGCCTGCTCGACGCCATCCTCGTCGCCTCGGCCGATCACGGGGCGGGCGCCCCCTCGTGCGCCACGGCACGGCTCGCCGCCTCGGGCAACCGCGAGTCGCTCTCGGCCGCGGTCGCCGCCGGCATCCTCGCCATCGGCGACGTGCACGGCGGCGCCGGCGCCGAGTGCATGGCGCTGTTCGACGCGATGGCCACGCGCATGGCGCGCGAGGGCCTCTCGGTCGACGAGGCCGCGCGTCACGTGGTCGACGACGCACGCGCCGGCGGACGACGCGTCCCCGGCATCGGCCATCGGGTGCACACGACCGACCCGCGGGTCGAGGTGCTCTTCGACCTCGCCAGGGCGGTTGGCGTGGCCGGGCACGGCGTCGCCGCGATGATCGCGATCGAGCGTGCCGTCGCCCTCCGCGTGAAGCCCCTGCCGATGAACATCGACGGCGCGCTCGCGGCCATCCTCCACGACCTCGGCTTCCCGCCCACGGCGGGCAAGCTGCTCTTCATCGTCGGGCGCGTGGCCGGGCTCACCGCAGAGGTCACCGAGGAACACACCCGCGAAAAGCCGATGCGGATCAGGATTCCGGTCGTCTACGACGGCGAGCCCCCGCACTAGCGCGGGACCGAGGACGACGACCAGCGCGTCCCCCCGGGGGGGGCACGGACTCGCGGCTCGAGGCTCCGCCGGAGCCTGGCCGGGCGACATCCCGCGCGATCAACCGAGGATGCCCCCAGTGGCGAGTTCCCTGAGGAAGCGCATGACCGGCCACACGCGCAGGCGACCGTCCTTCAGTTCCACACTGCCGGTGTACACCCCGTGTGCCTCCCCGAGGGCGCCCTGGTCGAGCAGGTTCTTCAGGGCGTGACCATAGGCCGGGCGCCAGGTGGACGCGGCTTTGACTTCGATGCCAACCGCCCGCACCCCGCGAGTCCAGACGAAGTCGACCTCGGAGCCAGACGGTGTTCGCCAGTAGTGGAGTTGTCCACCGAGATCGCGCGCGGCCAGGGTGGCGCGCAGTTCGTGCAGGATCCACGTCTCGAGCAGGAAGCCACGCTCCGTTGCGTCGAGCGGTTCGCGCTGGCGTCCCCCGAGAGCGCGGGCCACGCCCGGATCGAACAAGTAGAACTTCGGGCTCACAACTTCCTTGATCTTGGCGCGCTTGCGCCATGCCGGAAGCCACGTGCCGACGAGTGTGTCGGAGAGCGCCGCGAAGTAGCCCTGCACAGTCGGCCGGGCAACCGCGGCGTCGCGCGCGACGCCCGCGACGTTGACGGCCTGGCCGTTCACGAGCGCCACCACATCGAGGAAGCGCACGAATGCCGTGAGGTGGCGAACGAGCGACTCCTGCTGGATCTCCTCGCGTATGTAGTTGGTCACGTAAGCGTCGAGGATGTCGGTCGCATGGGTGGGTTCGGTGCGCACCTGGGGGAGCAACCCGTAGCGCAGGACGTCATCGACAGAGAGGTCGTAGTCGAGTTCGGCGGCGGTGAACGGGAAGAACTGGCGGTTGATGGCCCTGCCGGCGAGGAGGTTCACGTCAAGGCGCTTCAGCTTGCGCGCACTCGATCCGCTCAGGGCGAACTTGTACCGCCCGCCGTGGTCGGCGATGAGCGCGTGAACCTCGTTGAGCAGCGGGGGCAACCGCTGCACCTCGTCGATGACCACCCAACTGCCGGCGGGAAGCGCCTCGACCTGTTGCCGGAACGACTCGGGTTGTCGGCTCAGGTCCAGGACGGTCTGCAGCCGGAGCAGGTCGAACCAGCGCGCATCGGGAAGCGCGTGCCTGAGCCACGTGGTCTTCCCGGTGCCGCGCGGCCCGAACAGGAAGAAGGAGTGCGCGGGCAGGCTGTAGCGACGAGCGATCATTGCCAGCATTTTGACGGTAAATATGCTGACGGTCAATGCATACCGACCCAGCCCGACCGCCTGAACTGGCGCTGCTGGCCACACAGCGCGTGGCGCACGACGACGCGCTCGGCGGCGTCGCCGACCTGGTCGAGCGCGAGATCGTCTACCTGCCACATCCGACCGAGGCGTGACGGCCGCGCGGGCGCCGCCTGGGGCGATGCCTGCGGTCACGCCTTGGCGCGGCGAAAGACAACGTTCGTGCCGAACAGGCCGGGGTCGCGCAGGTGGTCCCTGACCGCTTGCTGCAGCGCCGCGACATCGCGAATCGTGCTGGGCACGACCTCGGATCGCAGGACGCGCAGCGTCAGCACGGTGCCGTCCTTCGACAGCGCCCAGGCCAGGAACGCGTACTTGCGGCCGTCCGAGTCGATGTCCTGCACGCTCAGGAACGGCGTGTCGGCCAGGTCGGAATGGTGCACGCGATACAGGTCGCCGTCGCAGACGACGATGTAGGTCGAGTCGTCGAGCCGGCGGACCTTCATCGGCATCGCGTCCGCGTCGGTCGACACCCAGTCGCCGAGCAGGCGAGGATCGACGGCGCGCGTGGCGGTCGTGGTCAGGGGCGTTTCGAACTCGCAGGCGGCTGCGGCCATCGCGCCGACGACAACGAGGCAGGCCAGGACAATGCGGGACGCGCGCGTGGTGGTCATGGATGTCTCCCGTGCCCCCGGTGTATCGGCCGGAGGCGCAGCTCGCGTGATGCTACGGCTTCCAGTCGGGCAGGCGATCGTTGCCCGGTCCGGACGTGAGCCGCGTCACGCCACGCGACCCGACATCGAGGACCGCCAGGTCCCAGTCTTCGCCGTCGTGGTGCGCGGGACTCGTCGAAAACGCCAGGTGCCGCCCGTCGGGCGACCACGCCGGGTAGTAGCTCCACGTGCTCGCGTCGGCCACGACGGCATCGGTCGCGCCGGTTGACAGGGTGCGGATGACGATCGACGACGGGCGGCCATCGGTCAGTCGCACGTGTGCCAGGCGTGTGGCGTCGCGCGAGAACGCCGGCCAGCAGGCCCCGCTCGAGTCGTCGAGCGCCTCGGTCGTGCCGCGCGCGACATCGAGCATGTGCAGCTGGTACGCCCAGAACTGGCCCAGGCGCAGGGTCTGCGCCGCGAACGCCACGCGGCGCCCGTCAGGCGACGCGTTGGGCATGATGGCGCGGCCGACGAACTGGCGCGTCAGCCGCTCGACGCGGCCCGTGTCGAGCCACACCCGCGAGATGTCGCCCCGGCTGTCGGCGTCTGACCAGTAGTAGAGGCTCTTGCCGTCTGGCGCCCACGACGGGTCGTTGTCGTTACCCGGCGACGTCGTGATGCGGCGCAGGCCGGTGCCGTCGGCGCGGATCACATACAGGTCGACATCGGGCGTGCCGCGTTCGGGCGAGGCGCCCTGGTAGTGGGCACGGTTCGACCCGAACGCGACCCATCGGCCGTCGGGTGACCAGCGCGGCGTGGTTTCGGACCACTGCGGCGAGCCGCTGAGCCGCGTGACGCGACGCGAGGCGACGTCGATCGTGTAGATGCCGGGCCGACCATCGCGATCCGACTGGAATACCAGTGTTCCTCGCAGCCGTGCGTCGTCGGCTGGCCCCTGGGCGCCACGGGAGGTGTCGTCAGGCGAAGCCTGCACGCC
>JAEUQQ010000260.1 GCA_016789685.1 Acidobacteriota bacterium
TACCCATCCCGCCCGTGCCGATCGTCCGGTCGAGCGTGTAGGCCCCGAACGTGCGGCCGCGCAGGCTCGACGTGACCTCGTCGACGAGCGACGGCCGGCCGCCGAGGAAGTCAGAGGCCGTGACACGAGCGTGCGCCGCCAGCAATCGCTCGAGTTCGCCGGCGAGGTCGGGCGTCGCGCGCCGTACCTCATCGAGGTAGGGGCCGCGTGCACCCTCGTCGAGGTCCAGCGCATGGTCGAGGAGTGGCTGTACCCGTTGCCAGCGGTCCTTGTCGAGTCTCGTCATGCCGGCGCGCTCGGGCGAAGGTCGGGTGTCAGCGCAGGGCGCGGCGCGACCACGCGTCGGCATCTGCGCGACGGTTCCAGGCAGTGTAGACCTTCACGATGTTGGCGCGCGCCTCGTCGAGGTGGGTGTCGGGCACGTAGGGGTCGGCACGAAGGTCACGCATCGCCGCGAGTACCAGCGTTTCGGCCTCGACGTAGGCGCGGCGGCCGGCCAGGTGCGCCCCGAGCTCGGACTTCGCGCGGGCCACCTGCCAGTGCGGCTCGGGGAAGTGCTTGCGCAGCAGCGCCAGGCGCTCGGTCAATCGCGCCTCGGCCATCTCGGGACGATCGGCGGCGTAGAGCCGCGCCAGGTGCGCCAGCGTGTGGGCGCTGAGCGGATCGTCGGGCCCGCGCAGGCGCGCGAACTGGTCGAGCCGGTCGAGCAGCCAGCGCTCGAGTTCGGCCGACGAACCGTGCGCGCGCATCAGGTTCACGAACAGGCGTTCGCTCGACCACGACTGGATCGCCTGGGGCAGGCGCAACGCCTCGCGCAACACGGCGATGGCTTCGGCGGGCTGCCCGAGGGCGTCGTGGGCGTTGGCGAGCGAGCGCAGGCTGTCGTACTCCTGCCGCGCGGTCGCCGCCACCGAGCGCTGCGCGAACACCAGCGCGCGCTCGCGATTGCGCAGGTCGTCGGGCCGCGCATCGAGGAAGAAGTCGCTGCACCTGGCGAGTTTCACCCCGTCGGCGTCGGCGCGCGCGAGCACCAGCTCGCAGCGTCGCACGACGTCGCGCCCGACGGCGCGCGCGTCGTCCATCTTCCCGGCGCGAGCGTAGAGGATCGAGAGCGCGCCCGCGGCCTCGAGCGTGTCGAAGTGGAGGTCGCCGAGCGTGCGTTCGCGGATGTCGAGCACCTGCCTGTAGATCGGCAGGGCCTGCGCGAATCCGCCATCGCCCTTGCCGCGCAGGATCCCGATGCCCCGCAGCACCATGACGGTCGAGGCGTGCTCGGGGCCGAGCGTCCGTGCCAGGATGTCGTGCGACCGCTGCAGCACCACCAGGGCGTCGTCTTCGCGGCCGACGCTGACCAGCGCCCGCGACAGGTCGTACAGCTCGCGCGCGGTGTCGGGATGGTCGGGCCCCTGCACCACTTCGCGGAGCGACACGAGCTGCTGCCGCACGTCGAGGGCGTCGCGGCCGCGCAGCTGCAGCGCGAGCACGTCGGCGTGCAGCGTGAGCGTGCGGATCACGTCGGGATGCGAGGGCCCCAGGTGGCTGCGTTGCCGCGCGACGAGCCGCTCGACGAGCCTTTCGGCCTCGAGGCCGCGATTGAGCTTCGAGAGCACGCGGACGAGTTCGGTCGTGGCCTCGGCGTCGATCCGCCAGTCGGCCGGGACGATCGCCGCCGCGTTGGCCGCCGCGCGCCGCGCCTGCTGCTCGGCCAGCAGCAGTTCCGACTGCTGGCGCAGGGCGCGGGCGAGCAACACGCGGCTCGACACGGGATCCGGGTGCAGCGCGCCGACCAGCGCCTCCTGCGCCGCAACGACGGCCTCGAGTTCGGGTCGCGCATCGGCGTAGTGGCCCTCGTCGAGCGTGATGCGTGCCAGCAGCGCACGCGCGCGCAGTTCGGGCATGGCGTCGGTCGCCGCGACCCGGACGAGCACCTCGCGCGCGGCGGTGCCGTGCGCGCGGGCCTCGCCGAGCGCGCCGATCGCGAGGTAGCTGCGGGCGAGCGTCGCGCGCATGTGTGCCTCGAGCATCGGCCGATCCGCGAACGCGTAACCAACGCTGCGCGAGGCGCGCCCGAGCACGTCGGCGACGCTGACGGGCTGGCCCTGCGCCCGCTCGGGCGTCGAGGCGGTCAGCAACTCGTCGACGAGATACGTGTTGAGCGCACGGGCCTCGGCTTCGGCCACGAGCGCCCGATCGCGCTGCTGCTGCGCCACCCGCGCCTGCCACACCGCCACGCCGGCGCCTGCGAGGATGCCGACCGCGGTCACCGCGGCCGCCACGCTCTCGAGACGCCGCCGCGCGATGAGCCGGCTCGTGCGGTACCACCAGGAATCGGGCTGGACGCTGACCGGCTCGCGCCGCAGGTGCCTGCGGATGTCGTCGGCGAAGGCGGCGACCGAGCGATAGCGATCGGCCGGATCAGTCCGGAGGGCGACCGTGAGGATCGTTTCGAGCTCGCCGCTGCAGCGCCGCTGCAGCCGTTCGATCGTCGTTCCGCGCGCCTCGGCAATCCGTGTCGCCTGCGCAGCGTCGTTGGCGATGGCGCGCAGCACGGCATCGATCCGATCCGGCTGGCGCTCGATGGCGCGCAGGTAGTCGGCCGCCGAGCTCGCCTCAGGGGCCGTGGGGTGCCGCCCGGCCAGCAGCAGGAACAGCAGCACGCCGAGCGCATACACGTCGGTGACCGTCGAGACGATGCCCTCGCGCACCTGCTCGGGCGCCGCGTACTTGGGCGTCAGCACCAGCGCCGTGGCGTGCGAGGCGTCGGCGGCCGCGTTCGACGCCTCGTCGGTCAGCAGCTTGGCGATCCCGAAGTCGAGCAGCTTCACGGTGCCGTCGGGCCGCACCAGGATGTTCGAGGGCTTCAGGTCGCGGTGGACGACGAGGTTCTCGTGCGCGTGCGCGACGGCCTCGGCGACCTGCAGGAAGAGCCCCAGCCTGGCCGTCACGTCGAGGCGATGACGATCGGCATAGTCGTCGATGTGCGTGCCCTCGACGTATTCGAGCACGAGGTAGGGCTGGCCGGCCGTCGTGACGCCCGCGTCGAGCAGGCGCGAGATGTTGGGGTGCGAGAGCCGGGCCAGGATGGTGCCCTCGCGTTCGAAGCGGTCGCGAGCCGTCGCGTCGAACACGGCGTGGTTGACGAGCTTGAGGGCGACCTGGCCGCTGAAGCGGCCGTCGCTGCGGTGGGCGAGCCAGACCGCGCCCATGCCGCCCTGTCCCAGCTTGCGATCGAGGGTGTACGCCCCAATCGTCTGGCCGGCGAGGTCGGGGCGCAGGGCCTCGACGACGCCGCCCGGCCCCTGGGCGAGAAAGTCGGAGTTGGCCACGCGGGCGTGGGCCGCCATCAGGGCCTCGAGCCGGTCGGCCAGTTCGGGGGCGCTCGTGCGCACGCTCGCCAGGAAGGCGGTCCGTTCCGCGGCGTCGAGGTCGAGGGCGCGGTCGAGGAGGGGGCTCAGTCGTTCCCAGCTCAGTCGGTCGATGTTCTGCATACCACTGCGTTCACAGATCGGATTCCGGCGACGGATCACGCCATTGCAGTCACCGGGCGCTTCGTGATTCACTCGACGGATGGCAGACGCGCCCCCGTCGCTCGCCGAACTCGCGTCCCGCGCCGAGGCCGGCGACCCTGCGGCTCGCGATGCGCTATTCGAGGCCCTGTACGACGAGTTGCACCGTCTCGCCCAGTCGCACCTGTATCGCAGCGGCGGCCCGATCACACTTGGGGCAACCACCCTCCTGCACGAGGTCTACCTGTCGGTGGCGCAGCGTGAGCACGTGACGTTTCCCGACCGTGCCAGGTTCCTCGGCTATGCGTCGCGTGCCATGCGCGGCCTGATCATCGACTACGTGCGGAACCGCACCGCGCTCAAGCGCGGGGGCGAGCTGACGTTTGCCTCGGTCGATGCCGTCGAAGACGCGCCCGCGGCCGAACGCCCCGAGGAGCTCGAGCAGCTCGATCGCGCGCTCACCGACCTGGCCGCCATCGATCCCGGCCTCGCCGAACTGGTCGACCTGAAGTTCTTCTGCGGTTTCTCGATTCCTGAGATCGCCGAGCTTCGCAAGTCGTCGCCGCGCACCGTGCAGCGCGAATGGGCCAAGGCGCGGCTGCTGCTGCACCAGTCGCTGCTGAGCGACTGACCGCGCGCCGGCTGGCGCTGACGGGGGGCGGTTTCCGATCTCACGGGTGCCCGCCCGCCGCGGCGGCACCGAGGCTGCGTCCACATGACCTTTGCCCGCCGCACGTTCCTCGTCGCCGCCGTCTACGGCGTCATCGTGCTCCTGCCCCAGTACTTCATGGAAGCGGCCATCGGCCGCGACTACCCGCCGCCCATCACGCATCCTGAGCACTTCTACGGCTTCGTGGGCGTCGCGCTGGCCTGGCAGGTCGTCTTTGCCCTCATTGCCAGTGATCCGGTGCGCTATCGGCCGCTCATGCCCGTGGCCGTGTGCGAGAAGCTCGCGTTCGGGGCTCCCGCCATCGTCCTCTTCGCGCAGGAACGCCTGGCCGGCGCGGTGCTCGCGGCCGGGCTGATCGACCTCGCCCTCGGCGCCCTGTTCGTCATCGCCTACCGCGTGACCCCCGCCACCCCGCCCCCGCCGCGCGCCTGACCCCCCGTCGTCGCCCCGCTATTCCCGTCACCCCCCGTCACCGCCCGCGCGAATTGGGGTCTGACCCGAACTGACAGAAAACGGGCCTGCGAAACGCCGGATCCGACACCTGGCGTTGTCGCTCGCGGCGGCAACCGCCGGCCAATCGCGGTTGTCGCCCTGTCAACTGGCGATGATGAGGGCCTGACCCCAATTCCAGGCCCGGGTGCGCGGTGTGGCGTGGCGCGGTTGACGAGGCCACGTCGATCTGTTGTGTGCCGGGGCGTCTTCGCCGCCCTTCGTTGACGGCACCGACGTGCAGGTCGGTGCGACGGACCTTCCAGGAGTGATGAACGTGCGTTCGACTTCAGTCACGGTGCGCCTGCTCGCAGGTGCGCTCGCCCTTGCGGCTGCCGGTGCGGCAGGTGCCCAGACCACGCGGGTCAGCGTGACCCACTCGGGCGCCCAGGTTGCCGACCGTGAGGCCCAGAGCGGGGGCATGAGCTGGGACGGTCGCCACGTGGTGTTCGTGTCGACTTCGGCCCAACTGGTGACCGGCGACACGAACGCAGCCAGCGACGTCTTCGTGCGCGATCGCCAGGATGGCCGTACCACGCGCGTGAGCGTGGCCACCGGCGGCCGCCAGGCCGGCGGTGAGTCCGTGCTGCCCGCCATCAGTGGCGACGGTCGCTTCGTGGCGTTCGTTTCGATCGCCGGCGATCTCGTCGCGGGCGACGCGAACCAGCTCAACGACGTGTTCGTGCACGATCGCGCCACGGGCATCACGACGCGGGTCAGTGTAGGCATCGGAGGCGCAGACACCAACGGGAGCAGTTCCGAGCCGTCGATCAGTGTCGACGGCCGGTTCGTGGCGTTTTCGTCGCGTGCCAGCAACATCGTCTCTGGCGACACGAACGGCGGCCTCGACGTGTTCCTCCACGATCGCGCGACTGGCGCGACGTCACGCGTCAGCCTGGGATCGGCAGGCGCGCAGGCGGGCGCGGGCAGTTGGGGACCGGTGGTGAGCGCCGACGGCCGGCACGTCGCGTTCGTCTCGCGCGCCACGAATCTCGTGGATGGCGACACGAACAACTTCGTGGACGTGTTCGTGCGCGACCGCGCGGCCGGCACGACCACGCGTGTCAGCGTCTCCTCTGGTGGCGGGCAGGCCAACAGTGCCAGCGTGCACCCGTCGATGAGTGCCGATGGTCGATACGTCGCCTTCGCGTCGGATGCCAGCAACCTGGTCGCCGGCGACCTCAACGGGGTCTACGACGCGTTCGTGCACGACCGGCAGAGCGGCACGACGCGTCGCGCAAGCGTATCGACCACGGGCGCCGAGGCCAACGGCCCGGTCGAGGCCGACATCTCGCTCAGCGCAGACGGGCAACGGCTGGCGTTCAGCGCCGGCGCAACGAACCTGGTGCCCGGCGACACCAACGGCGAGTACGACGTGTTCGTGCGCGACCTCGTTGCCTCGACGACGACGCGTGCGAGCCTGTCAGAGCATGAT
>JAEUQQ010000262.1 GCA_016789685.1 Acidobacteriota bacterium
ATACGGCAGCAACCAGTAGGCCGCCAGCCACGGGCGGCCCGTGTGGAACAGCGGATACAGCAGCGCGCACGCCACGGCAAACAGCGTCATCGCCTCGGCCGCGCGGTTGATCGACATGCGCCACTGCTGGCGGAACAGGAACAGGATCGCCGAGATCAGCGTCCCCGCGTGCCCGATGCCGATCCACCAGACGAAGTTGATGATGTCGAAGCCCCAGCCCACCGGGATGTTGACGCCCCACACCCCGACGCCCTTGAACAGCAGCATCACGATGGCGAGCAGCAACCCCTGCAGCAGCGAGAAGCCGACCGCGAACCCGAAGAACCACGACAGCGGGGTCTTCAGGCGCAGGACGATGTCGGCCACCTTCTCGGTGACCGTCTTGAGCGAGTGCCCGGGGGCGACGACGGGCGTGTCGCCGTGGGGAACGAGGGGCGTGGAATGCGTGTCCATGGCCATGTCGCGAAACCGTGTCCTGGCGCTCTAGTGGTGCGTGGGCGCCGCCGCAGCAGCGGGCATGTCGGCCGCAGGCGCCAGATCCGGGTGCGGATTGCGCACTGCCGCGAGGTACGACGTCCGCGGGCGGGTGTTGAGATCCTCGAGCAACCCGTAGTTCCGCGGCTCCTGCTTCATCTTCGACACCCGCGCGGCGGGATCGTTGATGTTCCCGAACACGATCGCCTGCGACGGGCAGGCCGACTGGCAGGCCGTGACGATCTCGCCGTCACGCACCGACCGGTCGTCGCGCTTCGCGTCGATCCGCGCCAGGTTGATGCGCTGCACGCAATACGTGCACTTCTCCATCACGCCGCGGCTGCGCACCGTCACGTCGGGGTTGCGCGCCATCTTCAGGCTCGGCGTCGTCCAGTCGGAGTAGAGCAGGAAGTTGAAGCGGCGCACCTTGTACGGGCAGTTGTGCGAGCAGTATCGCGTGCCGACACAGCGGTTGTAGACCATGTCGTTCAGGCCCTCGTCGCTGTGCACCGTCGCCGCCACCGGGCACACCACCTCGCACGGTGCGCTCTCGCAGTGCTGGCACATCACCGGCTGGTAGTACATGTCGGGCGCGTCGGTGTCGCCCGTGTAGTAGCGGTCGATGCGGATCCAGTGCATCTCGCGTTGCCGCATCACCTGGTCCTTGCCGACCACCGGGATGTTGTTCTCGGCGACGCACGCCACCACGCACGCGTTGCAGCCCGTGCATGAATTCAGGTCGATCGACATGCCCCACGCGTACCCCTCGTACTTCCACTCGTCGGGGTTGTAGAAGGTCATGTCCTTCGCCGGCGCGTGCACCATGTGCTTCGCAAACTCCGGCTCGGCCTCGTAGACGCCCAGGCTCGCCTTGCGCACGAGCGCGCGGCCCTCCATCGCGAAGTGCCCCTGCGTGCACGCCAGGCGGTACCGATCGCCGTTCTTGACGATCTCGAGGCCGCCGCCATGCCACCAGGCACTCGACGAACGCAACGGGCCGACATCCACGCCCACGCGATCGCCGACGCGGCCGGCTCGCGTGCGGCCGTAGCCGGTGTTGATCGTCACCGACCCGTCGGGCTGTCCGGGCAGCACCCACACCGGCGCCTGCACCGTCTTGCCGTTCACGCGGAGCGTGACGAAATCCTCGTTGAGCAGGCCCAGTTCCTGGGCCGTCTTCGGGCTCACGAACGCCGCGTTGTCCCACGTCAGCTTCGTCACCGGGCGCGGCAGTTCCATCAGCCAGCCGTTGTTGGCGAAGCGGCCGTCCCAGAGCGCGGCGTCGGGCCTGAACACGACCTCGAGTCCGCTCACCGCGGCGCCCGCCGCCGGCACGCCCGCCGGCGTGACCGTCGCCGTCACCGCCGGCAGCGCTGATCCCGCGACGTAGCCGTCGTGCACGGCACGGCGGAAGAACGACTCGAACGTCGCCTCGCTCGCCCCATCCGTTCGAGCCAGCGTGCCGAACGTCGCGTTGGCGCGGTTGCCCCACTGCGCCATCCAGAACTCGTGGACGATGTCGTACGACGTCTTGTCGGGATGCCCGTTGAGCACCGAGAGGCACTCGAGGGCCGAGTGCCCGTCGTAGAGCGGCGCAATCAGCGGCTGGCAGATCGTGACCGTGCCGTCGAAGGCCCGCGTGTCGCCCCAGCTCTCGAGGAAGTGCGTCGTCGGCACGTGCCAGTGGCAGACATCGGCCGTCTCGTCATCGAACAGGCCCATGTGGACGCGCAGCTTCACCGCGTCGAAGGCCGCCGCCACGTCGAGATCCGCGGGCGCGGCGTAGACCGGGTTCGCCTCGAGCACGAAGAGCAGGTCGACCTTCTTCGCCGCCATGTCGGCGACGAGCCCTCGCAG
>JAEUQQ010000263.1 GCA_016789685.1 Acidobacteriota bacterium
CTGTGCCGCTGCGAGATGTCGTGCCGTGGGCTGATGTGCACGTGTGTTGGGGCGACGAGCGCATGGTGCCCCCGACCGACGAGGCCAGCAACTACCGCATGGCCCACGAGGCGCTGTTGAAGTACGTGCCGGTGCCCGCCAGCCAGGTGCACCGCGTACCCACGGGGTGTGGTGCGCCCGAGCGCGTGGCACGCACCTACGCGGCGACCTTGCACGACGTGTTCGCCTCGACCGAGGGCAACGTGCCGTCGTTCGACCTGGTGCTGCTTGGTATGGGGGCCGATGGCCACACCGCATCCTTGTTTCCCCACTCCGCTGCGCTCGACGAACGCGAGCAACTCGTCGTGGCTCCGCCAGAGCCCGTGCAGGGCGTCCGTCGGATCACGCTCACGCCGCCGGTGCTTCAGCATGCCCGCGAGGTCATGGTGCTCGCCGCCGGAGCCGAGAAGGCCGCCGCGCTCCGCGCCGTTCTCGATGGCCCCGACGCGCCGCATGCGTATCCGGCGCAGTTGCTGCGGCAGGCACACGGAGCCGTCACCTGGTTTGTTTCTCATCCCGCAAAGGAATTCACGCGATGCACGTAGGCATGATTGGGCTCGGGCGCATGGGCGGCAACATGGGGCGCCGCCTCTTGCGGGGCGGCCATACGGTGGTGGCGCACGACGTGAACGCGGGCGCGATCGAGGCGCTGGCGGCAGAAGGTGCGATTGGTGCGTCGAGCCTCGATGCGTTCATCGCGGCGCTGCCGACACCACGCGTGGCCTGGATCATGGTGCCAGCCGGTGCGGCGACCGAGGCCATGATCGACGCCGTGGCCTCGCGGTGCAGCCCTGGCGACATCGTGATCGATGGTGGGAACACGCACTACAAGGATGACGTGCGGCGGGCGCGGGCACTTGCGGCGTCGGGCATCCGCTACGTCGATGTCGGCACGAGCGGCGGCGTGTGGGGCCTCGAGCGCGGGTATTCGCTGATGATTGGTGGCGACGCGGCTGCCGTCGCCTGGCTCGACCCGATCTTCCAGACCCTGGCGCCAGGAGACGACGGGGTGACGCCGACGCCAGGACGCATCACCGGGACGGCCGACCGCGGGTACCTGCACTGTGGCCCGACGGGCGCCGGCCACTTCGTCAAGATGGTCCACAACGGGATCGAGTACGGCCTGATGCAGGCGTATGCCGAGGGTTTCGACCTCCTGCGCAACGCCGGCGCTCTCGCGCAGGAGGGGAGCGCACCGTACGCGTTCGAACTTGGCGAGATCGCCGAGGTGTGGCGCCACGGCAGCGTGGTCAGTTCGTGGTTGCTCGACCTGGCGGCGCGCGCGCTGACGGAGCGGCCTGATCTCGACGGCTTCACGGGGGCGGTGCAGGACTCGGGCGAAGGGCGCTGGACCATCGATGCGGCGGTCGAGGCCGCCGTCCCCGTCAACGTCCTGGCGGCGTCGCTCTTTGCGCGCTTCCGCTCGCGCCGCGACCACACGTTCGCCGACAAGATGCTCTCGGCCCTGCGGGCCCAGTTCGGCGGCCACGGCGAGGCGCCCCGGCGGGGACCCGCGTGAGCACCGATCGACAGGCACGATCAGGCACCGCTCGGCCCGACGGACGCTTGCGGTCGCCCGCGCCGGCAGCGGCCCCCGCGGCAACGGTCGTGATCTTCGGCGCCACGGGCGACCTGGCCATGCGCAAGTTGCTGCCGGCGCTCTACCACCTCGCAACGCGTGGGGCCTTGTCGCCGGCCATGACCATCGTTGGCGTCGGCCGGCGCCCGATGAGCGACGAGGCCTATCGCGACAAGGTACAGGCTGATATCGCCGCCTTTGCCGGGGGCGACGTGGAGCCAGGTACCTGGGCGTGGCTGGCACCGCGGGTGCGGTTTGCCCACGCGACGCTGGCTGACAGCGAGAGCTACGCGTCACTGGCCAGGCGCCTCGACGAGGTCGAAGGGACGCAGGCCGGCCAGGTCGGCCGCCTGTTCTATCTCGCCACGCCGCCGAGTGCGATGCCCGACATCGTCAGGCACCTCGGCGAGCACGGCCTCGTGCGCGAGACCGGCGGCGCGTGGAGGCGCGTGATCGTCGAGAAACCCTTTGGCTACGACAGCGAGTCGGCGCACGCACTGACCCTCCTCCTGCGCGCGCACCTGGCCGAGCGGCAGATCTACCGGATCGACCACTACCTGGGGAAGGAGACCGTGCAGAACCTGATGGCCTTCAGGTTCGCCAACGGGATCTTCGAGCCGATCTGGAACCGCCGGTACGTCGATCACGTGCAGATCACCGTGGCCGAGACGGTGGGCGTCGAGGGGCGCGGCGGCTACTACGACGGCGCAGGCGCCCTGCGCGACATGGTCCAGAACCACCTGTTCCAGTTGCTCGCGCTGACGGCGATGGAGCCGCCGATCTCGTTCGAGGCCGACGCGGTGCGCGACGAGCGCGTGAAGGTGCTGCACGCCGTTCACCTGTGCGACGCCGACGAAGTGCGGCGGCGCGTGGTCCGCGGGCAGTACGTCGAGGGGGCGCTCGACGGTGGGGCCCCAGCAATACCGTATCGACAGGAAGCCGACGTGCCCGTGGCCTCGACCACCGAGACGTTCGTGGCGATGAAGCTCTTCGTCGAGAACTGGCGATGGGCCGACGTGCCGTTCTACCTGCGATCGGGCAAGCGGTTGGCGCGGCGCATGTCAGAGATCGCCGTGCAGTTCAAGTGCCCGCCGTTCAGGCTGTTCGAGGACACGGCCGTGGCGTCGTTCGAACCCAACGTGCTGGTGATCCGGATCCAGCCAGACGAGGGGATCGCCCTGCGGTTCCAGGCCAAAGTGCCCGGCGCCGAAGTCACGCTGGGTGGCGTCGAGATGGACTTCGCATACGCCGACCATTTCGCGGCGGCACCGGCGACCGGCTACGAGTCCCTGCTCTACGACGCGATGTGCGGGGATCCGACGCTGTTCCATCGCGCCGACATGGTCGAGGCCGGCTGGCAGGTGGTCGAACCGATCCTCGCCCTGTTGCGCTCGGACCCAGGTGCGCTGCTGCACGCGTATCCGGCGTTCAGCTGCGGACCCGAGGCGGCCGACACGTTGCTCACACGCGAAGGACGTGCGTGGCGTCCGCTTGCCCGCGGGTAGCGGTGCAGGCGCTGCGCGTGGCTACTTGCGCGCGCCCGAGACCGTGAGCGACCCGAGTGTGCGGCCGCAGTTGATCGACCCGGTGACGCCGCGGTCCGAGAGCTGGAGGTTGATCGTGCCGCAGCCGAAGTCGTCCTGCATCTTCTGGGCAACGGTGGGGTCGCCGTAGAGCTTCTCCTGCGCCTTGGTGAGCTTGTCGGTGATGGCGTTCATCCGGTTGTAGACGGCCTGCTGTTCCCTGGCAGGTTTCTTCATGAAGACCATCGGGTCGCCCATCTGCTGCTGCACCGACTGGAGTTCCTGCATCAGCATCCCGATCTCGCCGGCGGTCATCGACAGGGTGTAGTTCGAGCGGGGCGTGTCGTTGATCGAGAGCGACAGTTCGCCCGAGGCCGATTCGAACGGCGTGGTCTCGCCCGGCTTGAAGTAGTCGGCGCGATAGGGAAGGGATGCACCGCTGCTCGTGATGGTGTATGCCTTGGCGGTGGGGGCGAGCTTCACGATCCAGCCTGTCTTGGCGGCGGTCAGTTCAAAGCTCGGCATCGCGGCGACCAGCACCGCGCCGCAGCGGTTGTACGCGCCGCTGACTGGCGCATACACGTAAAGGCGGCCGTAAGACGGCACAGCGTCCGGCGCGGCGGTGGCGACGGCGCGATATGTGCTCGTCGTCGACGTGCCGGCGTCGAGCGTCACCTGGTCGTTTTCCATGACGAAGGCGGTCTTCGCCGGGAACTTCCCCGAGATGCTGACAGGCGTCGAGGCGCCGGGGACAACTGTGGCGGCCTTGCACAGCGTGATTTCCGGCGTCGAGTACTGTGTGTAGAGTTCCTTGCGCCTGGTGCGCTCCGGCAACCCGGCGGCTTCCTGTTCCGTCCGCCATTCGCTGCGAAGTCGCCGGACTTCGGCGTCGAACTTCGCCGTGAGGCCTGCCGCTCTGACCAGCACGGTAGCCGAACCGACCGCCAGCGAGGCAACGATGGCGGCCGAGACAAACGGACGAAGGCACAGGCGCATGCAACACCCTCACAGGCGGAATGGACCGCGGCCCCAGGGCGTCCGCGGTCTGACTGACTAGCTGCACTGACCAAGTGGCGGGTTCCACGCGATCGTGACAGCCAGTCGCCACCCGGTGTCGTTTTACCCCGTTTGCCACGCAAACCCCGCCAAATCGGGTCAGACCCCAATTCCGCCGAAATTCTTCCCCTTCGGCACGTCAGGAGGCAATTCCTGGCCACTTTCCTGGTTCCGCGACGGCCGGCCGGGGCGAAGAGCCGGAATTGGGGTCAGACCCTCATCAACTGGCGGTGTCTGGAGGGAAACGCGGGGTGTCGGGCGAGGATGATGACCAGGGCGAGCCACCACCAGGCAAGTTCGACGGGGCGGGCCAGGGGGAAGTCGACGATGGCGCACGCCGCGCCCGCCACTATGCTGGCCAGGGCGGCGGCCACGACCGGGGGCACCGGACGCGGGAGGGTCCGCGCGGTCCGACAGGCGCAGCCGAGCGCCCCCACCAGGGCCAGCAGGCCTGGCACGCCGCGCTCGACCAGGGCTTCGAGGTAGTCATTGTGGGCGTGGTCGGTCAGGCCGAGAAAGCGCGCGTCACGCTGCCCCCGCGCTGCCGCAGCACGCTGCCATTCCGGGAAGCGCAACTCGAACACGCCGGGGCCCAGGCCTGTCAGCCAGCGCTGCGTCGCGTGGGGCGCAACGACTCGCCACAAGTACACGCGGCCCGCGATCGTCGTCTCGAGGGGACGCGCCGGTGAGATGGCAATCGCCGCGACCCCGAAGCCGAGGATGAGGAGGAGGGCAGCGACGGCCCGCCCTGACCAGCGGACGAACGCCCACGCCAGCGCGCCACACGCGAGTCCGAGGACTGCCCCGCGCGACCCGGTCACCAGCAGCGCGCCCGCCTGCAGGCCTGCCGCGGCCAGTGCGAGCACGCGAGCGCTGACCGTCGTCGCCCCGAGCGCCACGGCACCCGCCAACCCCACGCTCATGGCCATCAGGGCGCCCACGAAGTTGGGATTGCCCATCGTGGCGTACACGCGCATCCGCACGCTGGCGCCGGCAATCGGGGCGTGCCAGCCGATCAGCGCGAACGGGTCGAGTCCCCCCCACTGGAGCAGGGCCACGAGGGCCACCCCCGTCACGCCCAGCGTCTGCGCCTGCTGCAGACGGTGCGCCGGCACGCCTGAGCGCGCGACGGCGATCGCAAACGCGACGCTCGCGAGGCCGAGCAGCGTCGTGTCGAAGGCATACAGGTCGGCCCACGCGGCCGACACGATGAAGGTGACCGCCCAGGCGGCCGCCAGCACACGCAGCGACGACGAAACGGCGACGGCGCCGTCACGGCGCGTGGCGACGGCCACCGCCAGGGCGCCGACCGCGAGCAGAGCCAACTTCGGCGCAGAAAACGGAGCCTGGAGCCCAGGCCACATCACCACCGGCAGCCCGGCCACACACGCGATCGCCAGGCACTGTGCCCATGACGGGGCGTTCGCCGAGACCATCGAGGTCCCAGCGGTCATGCGACGCCCCCAGGGCCGGTGCCCGGCGCCGCGTCGTCCGATGCGCGTGGGCGCACGGCCTCGGCCAGCCATGCTGCGGGCAGGTAGACGAACGCCAGGATCCAGAGCCGGTGCCACTCGGCGAACACCTCGGCCCTCGAGGCCCCCATCTGCGTCAGCCGCACGATGCCGTTGATCCCGGGGATCGCCGGCACCACGCCGATGATCTCGCGCAGCCATGCCGACATGGCCTCGACCGGCCACGCCACCCCGCTCGAAAACAGCAGCGGCGCCGAGAGGCCGAACACGATGGCCATCGCGCTCTCGCGCGTGCGGAACAGGGCTCCGACGGCCATGCCGAGCCAGGTCACGGCGAGGATGAATGGCAGGAGGAACCACGCCAGCGTGTCGAGGCTGGCGCGCAGCGGCAGCCCGAGGCGCGGCAGGAGCACGTTGAAGTAGACGAGCGCGTGCACGGCGTACAGCGCGAGGTAGAGCACCGTGCGCATGCCGAGCGACACGAATCCACGCCACGCGCCGAAGCGGATCCTGCGCGCCGCGCGTGCCGCACGCTCGCGTTCGGTGCCCTGTACGAGGCCGATCCCCATCAGCAGGGTCTGGTGGAGGATCAGCACGAACACGGCGGGCACGACGTACGACGTGTAGCTCTCGATCGGGTTGAACAGGGGCCGCAGGTCGGCGCGGATGGGCGCGCGCTGCCGCCGCGCGTCTGACGCTGCGATGCCGTGCGCCTCGAGCCGCCTGATCTCGATGCCCGCCGACAGCGTGCCCACCGACTGCGCGATGCCTGTCACGACACTCTTGTTCAGCAGGAAGTACGTCGCGTCCGAGACCGCGACGACCTCGGCAGCCTGCCCGCGCAGGACGTTGCCCGACAGACCGCGAGGCACCAGCATCGCACCACTCACGAGGCCCGAGGCGATCGCGCGTTCGGCCTCGCCGGCATCTGCAACCACGGCATACACGCGCGTCGACGGATGCGTGTCGACCATCCGGATCAGCTGACGGCTGAGGTCACTCCGGTCACTGTCGACGACAGCGATGGGCACGTCGCGCACGACCTCCGCCCGGTAGGGGGTCGGGTAGATGAGCGCATACACGACCACCGCGACGACCATGAGGAGAACGACGCCGGGATCGCACACGACCCGGCGCACCTCATCACGCAGCACGCGCCACGCGAATGTCACGACGCGTTCCACGCCCGATGCCCGCGTGCGAGCCGATGCAGCGGCCACGCCATCACGAGGAGTGCCCCGGCGATGAAGACCGCCAGCATGGTGAGGTTGCGCAGGTCGTGCCCAGGTTGCGGGCCCCGCAGGCCATGGTCGGTCAGCACGCGCACGAAGTGCGTGAGCGGCAGGCACTCTGCCCAGGCGCGCGCGAGCGGCGGCATCGCCAGCATCGGAAACGTGACGCCGATGAACGGAAAGGCGATCCCGGTATAGAACGCCACGAGGCTGGCGGCGAGGCGCAGCCCCGCGGTGAGGGCGACGAGCGCGCACGCCACCGCCTGCACCGCGGTCACGAACAGCCAGGCGCCCGCGACCAGCACCGCGACCCGGCCGGTCAGCGGCGTTCCGAGGCGACCGAACACGATCGCCAGCATCGCGATCGCGAGCATCGTGAACCAGGCCGACTGGACGGCGAGCTTCGCCGCCATCGCCCGCACGAGGCTTCCACGCGCGATCGCGAGCCACTCCGGCGCCGCGTCGTCCTTGAACTCGGCGCCCAGCGCGATCGCCATGGCCATCGCCGCGAACATCTGCAGCACGGCGGGGAACAGTGCCGCAAGCAGGTAGTAGTGGTAGTTCAGTTGCGGGTTGACGAGCGTGTGCGTACGCGTGACGATCGGCTCGATGCGCGGGGCACGCGCCGGGCGCGGCACCCCGCGAGCCTGCTGGGCGCCGAGTTCGGCGCCGGCAGACGCCGTCAGCACCGCGGCGTGCGCGTCGCGCGCGACGAGGCTCGCGGCCAGCAACCACTGCGTGTTGTAGAAGACACTGACCGCCGGCGCCTCGCCGCGCACGGCGGCGCTGCCGAACCCGGCCGGAAACGCAACCAGCCCGTACACCGCACCCGTGCGCACGAGCCGCTCGGCGTCGGCGATCGACGGTACCTCGACCGACACGCGGATCGTCGGGGTGTCGTCAAGCATCCGCGCCACGGTACTCGACGCCTGGCTGCGATCCAGGTCGACCAGCGCCAGTGGGAGGTCGCGCGGCAGCGGCTCGGCGAAGATGGCGAGCAGCCACCACGCCGAGGCGAACGGCAAGACCACCATCAGCATCACCTGCAGCGGCGAGCCGGCCACCCGGCGCACTTCGCGTGCCATGGCGGCGAGCAGCGGAGTGTGGGCGGCGAGTGACATGCGTGCAATCGGCGGCGTCAGCGTGATGGCGCCACGAGGGGGCCAGACACGAGCACGCTCATGCCGGGGCGGAGTTCGTCCAGCGCCATCGTCGGCCGGGCGCGCACCTCGAACGTCTTGAGATCGAAGCCGCCCTGGGCACTCGTCGATCGCCACGTCGCGTAGTCGGCTTCGCTCGCGATGCGCTCGACGGTGAGCGCCACCTCACGATTCGACAGGGCCGGGATGCGCGCGTGGATGGTGTTGCCGACGGTCATGCCCTGGAGGCGGTCTTCGCGGATGTGGAACGTCACCCAGGCATCGCGCGTGTCGAGGATCGTTACGAGCGGAGCCCCGGGCCCGATGAGCTCGCCAGGCTCGACGTTGCGCGCGACGATCTCGCCGTCGATAGGTGCCTGCAGGGCGGTATCGGCGATGGCGGCCTTGACTTCGGCAATCGCGGCG
>JAEUQQ010000696.1 GCA_016789685.1 Acidobacteriota bacterium
AACTCACGCGCGATCGCACGCGGTTGTCGGCCGTCCTGTCGGGCATGGTCGAGGGCGTGCTCGTCGTGAACGCCTCGGGCGACGTCGAGCTGATCAACCGCGCCGCTCAGCAGATGCTGCGACTCCAGGCATCGGTGGTCGGCCGCCGCTACACGGCGCTGATCCGGCATCCCGACATCGCGGCACAGATCAGCGAAGCCCTCGAGGGTCGCCAGCCCGCGGGGATCGAGCTGACGCTGACCCGTGACCCCGAGCAGATCCTCATCTCGCGCGCCGCCCCGGTCGGGCCCGGAGGCACGGAGGCCGGGGCGCTGCTTGCGCTGCACGACATCACCGACCTGCGCCGCGCCGACCGCATCCGCCGCGACTTCGTGGCCAACGTGTCGCACGAACTGCGCACGCCGCTCACCGCCATCCGCGGCTACGTCGAGGCCCTGCTCGACGCCCCCGACGATCCCGACGACCGCGCGCGCTTCCTCGCGATCATCGCGCGGCACTCGAGCCGGATGGAGTCGCTCGTCAAGGACCTGCTGCGCCTGGCGCGCCTCGATGCGGGCCAGGAAGTGCTCGACCAGCAACCCTGCGCGACCGAGTCGCTCTTCAACGGCGTCGTCACCGAGCTGCGCCCGACGCTCTCGACCCGCGACCAGCGGGTCCTGATCCACATCGCCCCCGACGCCGTCACCGTGACCGGCGATCCGGCCAAGCTGCACGACATCATCCGCAACCTCACCGAGAACGCCTCGAATTACTCGCCGGAACGCTCCACGATCACGCTCGACGCGTGGCGCGAGGATGCGTGGCTGATCCTGCGGGTGTCAGACGAAGGCCCGGGGATTCCTGATGCCGATGTCGAGCGTATCTTCGAGCGCTTCTATCGGGTCGACAAGGCGCGATCGCGCGAGACCGGCGGCACGGGGCTCGGCCTGTCGATCGTCAAGCACCTGGTCGACCTGCACGGCGGGAGCGTGCACGTGGTCAACGACGACCGGGGAGGCGCACAGTTCACGGTGCGCCTCCCGGTCGTGTAGCCGCGGCTACTGGATGCGGCGCCCGGGCGTCCACGGCACGCCGGCCTTGTCGAGCTGTGCCCGCAGGGCCGGCATCGTCACCGTGGTCAGTTCGTTGACCCTGGCCTTCTGATCGTCGAGCTCCTTCGAGGCCGTCTCGATTGTCTCGCGCTGCTGCGGCGTGGCAGGAGAGTTGACACTGCCGATCTCGCCGCCCGCCCGCGCGATGCGCTGCTGGATCGACGGGCGTGTCTCATCGGCGGCGTCGGGCGGGCGCTGGGCGCCGCGCACCTTCGCGATGATGTCGTCTGCCGTCTTGGCAGCCTCGGCAATGATCTTTGTCGCATCGGCGTTGCCGCCTGCGCGCTCGACCGCACGCCTGGCATCGTCGAGTTCGCTCTTGGCCTGGTCGGCCGCACGCAACACGGCCTGCACCGTGCCCTGCAGGGCAGCCGTCCGCACGCGCAGTTCGTGCAACGCGCGGAACTCGGCATCGGTCATGCGAATCTGGGGATCGCGCACCACCGTCACGACGGCCTTCGACTCGACCGCATCCTTGTCCTTGGCCTTGACGCTCAAGACCGCGGTGTAGGCGCCCGGGAGCACCCACGGGCCGCGCGCCGCCTGCTGGAACGGGTTCTCGGGCGCGGCCGCCGCCCCGGCAGGCCGCGGCGCCTCGAAGGGCGCTGGCCCACGCAGGTCCCACGTCACGCGGTTGATGCCCGGCTTCTTCGTCGGCTCGAGCGTGCGGACGAGGGCGCCCTCGGCGCCGCGCACCACCAGGGTCACGTCGGCGCCGGTCTGCGCCGGGTCGAGGACGTACGTGATCGCCGCACCGAACGGCGGGTTCGGCGCCGCAAAGAGCTTGTCGCCGAGGTCGCCCACCCCCCTGGTGCCACCGCCCATCGGATCGACGTAGTTGAACAGCACCGACGGACGGGCGGGCGCGACGAGGCCCGCGCCCGGCGCAAACGCCTCGAGCGCGCCGATGTCGTCGAACACGTAGAGCCCGCGCCCGTGCGTGCCGACCACGAGGTCGCCGTCACGCGGGTGCACGATGATGTCGTGGACGGCCACGGTCGGGAACCCCTGCGTCATCCGCGCCCACGTCGCCCCTGCGTCGAGGCTCGCGAACAGGCCGAACTCGGTGCCGGCAAGCAGCAGCGTCGGGTTCCTCAGGCCTTCGCGAATCACGTGCACCGAGCCCGTCTTCGGCAGGTTCGACGCGATCGACGTCCACGTCTTGCCGTAGTCGGTGCTCTTGAGCACGTAGGGAGCGAAGTCGTTGCTGCGGTGACCGTCGAGGGTCACGTAGACAGTGGCTTCGGCATGGCGCGACGCCACCACGCGGCTCACGTAGGTTTCGGCCGGCACACCCGGGAACGTGTCGTACTTCGTCCACGTGACGCCGCCATCACGCGACACCTGCACCAGCCCGTCATCGGTGCCGACGTAGAGCAGCCCCCTGGTCAGGGTCGACTCGTCGAGCGTCGAGATGTTGCCGTACTCGGCGGTGCCTTCGTGGCGCGAGACCGCGTCCTTGGGCCAGGTCTTCCCCATCAACGGCAGCTCGTCGCGATTGCGCTCGCGCGTCAGGTCGCCGCCGAGGATGGTCCAGGCGTCACCGCGGTCGGTACTGCGGAACAGGACGTTGGCGCCGAAGTAGAGCGTCTTCGGGTCGTGCGGCGAAATGAGCAGCGGCGCGCTCCAGTTGAAGCGGTACGCCTTGTCGCCCGGCTTCGGCTGCGGACGGATCGACTTGCGTTCGCCGGTCCTGCCGTCGTAGCGGATCAGGCCGCCATTCTGCGACTCCGAGTACACCGTGTCGGGATCGGTCGGGTCGATGGCGGCGTAGAACCCGTCGCCCCCGACGGTCTGGAACCAGTCGCTGTTGAGAATTCCCGCGCGGTTGCGGGTCTCGCTCGGGCCGCCCCAGGTGCGGTTGTCCTGCGTGCCGCCGTAGATGAAGTAGTGGGGCTCGCGCATGTCGACGGCAATCGCGTAGTACTGCGTGATCGGCAGGTTGGCCGTGAAATCCCACGTCCGGCCGCGATCGTGCGAGAGGTAGAGGCCGCCATCGTTGCCGAGCACGAGATGATCCGGGTCTGACGGGTCGATCCACATCGCGTGATGATCGACGTGCGGCGAACGTGCGCCGTCTGACCGCCAGGTGCGTCCGCCGTCCTCGGTGACGTGCACCTGCACGCCGAGGACGTAGAGCCGGTCGGCGTCGGATGGATCGACGCGGATCTTCGAGAAGTACCACGGGATCTGGTTCAAGTTGTTGCCGCCCACGCGACGCCAGCTCGCGCCACGGTCGTCGGTGCGGAAGATGCCCCCGTCGCGCGCCTGCACGACGGCGTAGAGCGTGGATGGCTGCGACCGGCTGATCGTCAGGCCGATGCGGCCGATGTCGCCGGCGGGCAGGCCCTCGGCCAGCTTCGTCCATGTCGCGCCGGCGTCGGTCGTCCGCCAGATGCCGCTGCCCGGCCCTCCGCCCACGAACGAGTAGGCCTTCCGCTGCCGCTGGTAGGTCGCCGCATACAGGGTGTCGGGGTCAGACGGATCCATGACGAGGTCGATCGCCCCCGTGTGTTCGTCGACGGTCTTCACCGCCGACCAGGTCGTCCCGCCGTCGGTCGTCTTGTAGACGCCACGTTCGCCACCCGACGTCCACAGCGGTCCGGCGGCGGCGACGTAGACGATGTCGGGCTTCGTCGGGTGGATGACGATGCGGCCGATGTGCTGCGACGCGGCGAGCCCCTTCTTCGTCCACGTCTTGCCACCGTTTTCCGACTTGTAGATGCCGTCACCCCACGACGAGGAGCGCTGGTTATTGGCTTCGCCGGTGCCGACCCAGACGATCTGCGCGTTCGACGGCGCCACCGCGACGTCGCCGATGGATGCGACCGACTGCCCCTCGAACGTGGGCTCCCAGGTCGTGCCGGCGTTCGTGGTCTTCCACACGCCGCCCGAGGCGGCTGCGATGTACATCGTCTGGCCGAGACGGCCGCCGACGGACTCGGGCACCGCGATGGCCACGATGCGTCCTCCCGTCACGGCGGGCCCCAGGTTGCGCGCCTGGATGCCCGAGAGCCAGTCGGAAGCCAGCGTGGGAGCCGGCGCCGTGGCAGCTGGCCCGCTGGCCGTCGGCGAAGGGCGTGACGATGCAGGGCGCTGCGCCTCCAGGGCGGTGGTGGCGGTCAGCGTCAGGGCGAGAATGAGCGCGCGACGGCTGGACATGCGGCGAAGGGTAACAGAAGTCACTGCCGAATCGGGCGCCGGGATGATGACTGGCTCGCCGGTGGGCGCGTCCCGCACCACGCTGATACGATGCGGGGCGTCATGCCCTGGCTTCACATGCTGGCGATCGCTGCCGCGGCGTTCGGTGCGGGCGTCGTCAACGCCGTCGCCGGCGGTGGCACGCTCATCACGTTCCCGGTGCTCACCGCGCTCGGCCTCCCGGCCGTCGTCGCCAATGTCACGAACACGGTGGCGCTGTGCCCGGGGTATGTCGGAGGCACATGGGCGCAGCGCGCCGACCTCGCGGGACAGGGCGCCCGCCTGCGGCTGTTGCTCCCGGCGGGGGCCATCGGCGGCGTCGTCGGCGGCTGGCTGCTGCTGCAGTCAGGCGAGCGGGTGTTCCGGTCGCTCGTCCCCTTCCTGATTCTCGGCGCGTCGCTGCTGCTGGCCGCGCAGGATCCCCTGCGCCGGTTCCTGCAGGCCCGCACGGCGCGCCATGTCGCGGCCCGTCGTGCGCTGGTGACCGCCGCACTGCCCGTGGGCGTCGCCGCGATCTATGGGGGGTACTTCGGCGCCGGACTCGGCGTGATCATGCTGGCGGTGCTCAGCCTGACGCTCGACGACACGCTCACGCGCCTCAACGCGGTCAAGCAAGCCCTGTCGCTGGTCATCAACGTGACCGCCTCGGTCTTCTTCGTCGCGAAGGCCGAGGTCTCGTGGACGACGGCCGGCCTGATGGCGCTGGCGGCGCTGGCGGGCGGCGTGGTCGGCGGGCGGCTCGCAGGCCGCGTCCGGCCGCAGGTCCTGCGGGGGGCCGTGGTCGCCACCGGACTGGTCGTCAGCGTCGTGTATCTCGTCCGCTGAGCGGCGGGTGATGGCGCCGGCGGGTCGTCGCCGGCCGCGCGCGAGTGGCAGTCGCCCTGGCGGCCCGCGACGCGACCGCCGCACTCAGCGGCCAGTCGCTGCGTTACTCGGACGATGCCGGCCGGCAGCACGCCGGCTCGGCAGCGATCGCCGCCGCCAGGGTGCGGCGCCCGAGACGCCCCGGGTCGCGGCCCGACGTGGCGCCGGCATCAACACCCGCGATGGCGCCGGTCACCAGCGCCTGCAGCGTCGCATCGTTGGATTCTGCCAGCCTGTAGTGCACCCACAATCCGCGCTTGCGCGTCGCGACGAGTCCCGCGCGCCGCAGGTAGGCCAGGTGCCGTGATGCCGTCGGCTGCGGAATATCGAGTGTGCCGTGGATGTCGCAGACGCAGATCTCGCCGCGCGCGAGCAGTGCGAGGATGCGCAGGCGCGTGCGATCCGCGAGGGCACGAAACAGCCCCTCGAGGGCCGCGAGGCGGTCGGGAGTCGGCGGTGAGGAAGACAGGCCGGGCCTCGCGTCGCCGGTCGGCAACCGCGCCACGCGGCGGCCGACCGATCAGGCTACCAGTTTACGCGCATGCCCTGGTCGCGAACTGCGGTCAGGCGTTGGGTCCGAGGAAGACGATCTCGGCATCGACCAGCGTCGAACCGACGGACGGCGACGACGGCTGAGCCTCGGTCAGGCTGGCAACGCTGCCATGCACGACCAGGCGCGGGGCCTGGTAGGGCGCGCGCTCGCGGTCGGCGTTCGTGACGTGCGGGGTGGTCACAGGAGTCATGGGTTCCCTTCGGGTGCCAACGGTACGCAGCGCAACAGGCGCCACAACGTGGCAGTCTACACCAATCGACGCGCGTCGAAACCCGCCGCTGCACGCAGGGCGTCGACGACCTCGTTCGCGACGTCGAGCCGACGCGGGCGGCGCAGGCGCACGATCGGAATTGCGGCCGCCAGCTGACGCGCACGACGCAGTTGCGCGCCCCTCGACGCCGGCGGCAACAGCGGCGCGCCGAAGTCGGCGCCGGTCACCGCCACGACCGCGGCCGCGCCGCTGAGACGCTCGAGCGTGACCCCCTGCCCCACCGGGGCATCCTCGAGCACGCAGAGCCGTCCGAGCGGGACACGATCCCCGTCGTCGAACGCGTGGACGGACGGGCGCATCACCCAGCGGCCCTCGATGGCTTCGCGCCCGAGTGCGTCCCACCCGGGCGCCAGGCCAACGTCGGCGATCTTGGCATGCGGCGGTCCGATCACCAGCATCGGCACCGGCGTCGTCATGTCGATGACCAGCAGATCGTCGGCGAGATACGGCATGCCGCACGCCGCGAGCAGGACGGCGAGCGTCGACTTGCCGACGCCCGAGTCGGCCGTGATCGCGACGGTGGCCCCGTCGACGTGCACCGCACTCGCGTGCAGGACGAAGTAGCCACGTTGCACGAGGAGGGCGGCCATCCCGGGCCCCGACACGTACGGCGCCACGCGGCCGGCCGGAACGTCGGCGTCATACGCCACCTCGAGGCGCACGCCGTCGTGGGCGTCGATCGTGATCCCGCGCCAGGCCAGGCGCACGTGCTGCAGCGTGGCCGCCTCGCCAGCGGCGGCCCGCGCGGCGGCGCGGTCGCCGGTCACCACGGTCGCGTCGGCGGCGATCCCGTCGGGGGCGTCAGGCAGATACGGGGCGAGCCCCATGTCAGACTCGATCACGAGTCCCCAGGCCCGGTGGCGCGATGTGACTGGAGTCGCCATTCGTCACCGGGTATCCTACCCTCGCTCGACCATTCCCACGCCGATGCCTCCTCTCTCTCCGATTCAACTCGACGACGCCGTACTGGTCCAGGCGTCGAGCCGCATCGTCTCGTGCGAACTCGACGGTGAGGCGGTGCTGCTCGACCCCCAGGCGGGGCTCTATTTCGGGCTCAATGACGTCGGCGCGGCCATCTGGTCGATGCTGGCCAGTCCCTGCCGCCTCGGCGACCTCTGCGGCTCGATCGTGAGCCGCTTCGATGTGGACGACGACACCTGCCGCGACGACGTGAAGACGCTCGTCGAGGAACTCCTCGCACGCGGCCTGGCCGTCTTCGTCGCCGCACGCGAGTGATGGCCCGTCGGCTGGCCGCGTATCTGCGCGCCCTGGCGGTCGTCACGGCCGTCCGTGGCGCACTCTGGATGCGGCCACTCGCCGGCATCCTGATCACCTGCGCGCGGACGCGGACGGTGGAACCGCGCACGCCGGCGGCCGACGATCAGGCCATCGCACGCGTCGTCGTGGCCGTGCATCGCGTGTCGCGAATCGTCCCGAGGGCCACCTGCCTGACGCAGGCCCTCGCCGCTCAATGGCTGCTCGGCCGCGCGGGGATCACGTCGTGCCTGAGGTTCGGTGTGGCACGCCAGGCCGCTGACATCGCGGCCCACGCGTGGCTCGAGGTCGATGGCCGCGTCGTCATCGGCGACACGCCGACCACCTACACACCTCTGACTCGTCGCAGCGCGCGCGATGACCACTGAGTTCGACGTCGTTGCCGGGGCCGTCGCCGCCGCGTGCGGCGGTGCGGCGTTCACGCCACCGGCAGCCGACGCGCGTGGCCCGCTCGACTGGTCCCGCATCGCCAGGCTCGTGGGCCGGCACCGCGTGCTGCCCCTGGCCGCCAGCGGCTTCGGCGCCGCGGCCCCTGACGCCCTTCGCGCGTCGTGGCGGGCGGAACTCGGGCCACACGCGCAGCGCAGCCTCCACCTGCTGGCCACGGCCGGAGCGATCGCGTCGCGCTTCGATGCCGCCGGCATTCGCGCGCTTGCGGTCAAGGGGCCGGTCCTGGCCGTCGTGGGCTACGGGGACCCGCTGCGACGCAGCTACGGCGATCTCGACTTCTGGGTCGCGCGCGCCGACCTGGTGCGCGCGGCCGAATGCCTCGCCGCCGAGGGCTACACGCTCGACGCGCCCCTCGTCGAGGCCGCGCGCAGGCCATCGCGCTTCGTGCAGGCGACCCTCAACGCCGCGCGTCCTGGCGTCGATGTCGAACTGCACGGCGAGGCGTTCATCCGCTTCGTGGATCACACCTTCGACTTCGATGGCAGTTGGGCGACGCGTCGCGCGGTGCGCCTCGGCGCGCACACGGCGCAGACGCTCGATGCCGGCGACACGCTGCACTACCTGGCGCTGCACGGCGACTGGCACAACTGGGAACGCCTGCAGTGGGTGGCCGACCTGGCAGTGGCGGCGCGCGCGTGCGACGAGCAGACGGCGACGAGGCTCGCGAGACGCGCCGCGCGGGCCGGACACGGCCGCGTGCTCGCCTCGGCCCTCACGTTGGCACGGACGTTCGTGGCACTCCCGATGCCGTCGGCGCTGGTCGACATCGCCGCGCGTCCCGACCCGCGTGCCACGGCGCTGGTCGCGCAGGTGACGACGGCCTACCGGGCCGATTCGGCCATCCTCGGTGCGCGACGGCGCTTCGTGTTCCACCTGCGCTCGCGCGACGGGCGCGCGCGCCGGCACTACCTCGCCTGGTGCGGCCTGTCGGCGAGCGCCGCCGACGTCGCGGCGGCCGGGTTGCCTCCGCGACTGTCGTGGTTGTCTGCCGCGTGGCGCGTGCCCGGCCTGCTGGCACGCTACGCGCGTCCTACTTCGGAGCCTCCCAGCCGGGGGTGACCCCCATCTTCCGGTTCTCGTCGTCGAGCCAGGCCTTGAGCGGCGCAAAGTAGTCGAGGATCGCCGTCGCGTCCATCTGCGTCTCGCCCGACAGGGCCGCGAGCGCCTCGGGCCACGGCCGGCTCTGCCCCATCGCCAGCATCGCCTCGAGCTTCCTGCCGGCCCCGGTGTTGCCGTAGATCGAACACCGGTGCAGCGGACCGGTCACGCCGGCCTCGCGGCACAGGGCCCGCTGGAACTGGAACTGCAGGATGTGCGCGAGGAAGTAGCGCATGTACGGCGTGTTGTCGGCCACGTGGAACTTCGAGCCCGGATCGAAGTCGGATTCGCTGCGCGGGCCGGGCGGGGCCACTCCCTGGTACTGCTCGACGAGCGCCCACCATGCCGCGTTGTAGTTCTCGGGCGTCACCTCGCCCGCAAACACCTTCCATCGCCACTGGTCGACGAGCAGCCCGAAGGGCAGGAAGGCCACCTTGTCGAGGGCCTGCCGCATCAGCAGCGGGATGTCGGCATCGGCCGACGGCACCGTGTCGATCAGGCCGACCCTGGCGAGGTACTCGGGCGTGACCGACAACGCGATGGCGTCGCCCACGGCCTCGTGGAACCCGTCGTTGGCCGCATTCTGGAAGAGCACTGACTGCGCGTTGTAGGCGCGCTGGTAGAAGTTGTGCCCGAGTTCGTGGTGCACCGTGACGAAGTCCTCGGCGTTGGGCTCGATGCACATCTTCAGGCGGATGTCGTCCTTGAAGTCCATGCTCCACGCGCTGGCGTGGCAGATGACCTCGCGGTCGCGCGGCTTCACGAACAGCGACCGCTCCCAGAACGTCTGCGGGAGCGGCGCGAACCCGAGCGACGTGAAGAAGCCCTCGCCGTACTTGACCATGCCCTTCCAGTCGACCTTGCGCGACACGAGCACGCTGGTGAGATCGAGCGAGCGCTCCTGCCCCGGCGGCGCGACGAGGTCGTACACGTTGCCCCACTGCTGGGCCCACAGGTTGCCGAGCAAATGCGCCGGGATGCGGCCATCCGGACGCCGCGCCGCGTCGCCGTACTTCTGGATGAGCCGCGCGCGCACGTAGGCGTGCAACGACGCGTAGAGCGGCCGTACCTGCTGCCACAACCGGTCGGCCTCGGCGGCGAACGCATCGGGCGGCATGTCGTAGCCCGATCGCCACATCGCGCCCACGTCGGGGAAGCCCATCTCCCGGGCGCCCTTGTTCGACAGCGCCACGAAGCGCGTGTACCGATCCCGCATCGGGA
>JAEUQQ010000327.1 GCA_016789685.1 Acidobacteriota bacterium
GGATCGAAACGGCCCGACTCGAGCATCGAGAGGGTGCCCACGGCCACCGTGACCGGTGTGCGGAGTTCGTGGGCGATGAACGCAAGCAGGCGGGCCTGTGCGGTTGAGGACGTGTCGGGCCGTGCGTCCTCGTCTGGCGCGGTCATGTGGCGAAGATTATCCGATATTCCGAGGAGATTTCGAATGCTCGTCAGGCAAGCCCCCGACATCCGCACCGCCGACATCACCGACGAGCGGCACTACGTGAACCGGCGGGCGTGGCTGCGCACGGCGGTCGGCGGCGCGCTGGCGACCGCGGCCGTGGCGGCCGTGCCCGGCTCCCCGCTGGTGACGCCGGTGAGCGCGCAGGCGGCGCTGCCCAACGTGAAGAAGTCGGGCTACACGGTCGACGAGAAGTGGAACTCGTACGAAGACATCACCGGGTACAACAACTTCTACGAGTTCGGCACCGACAAGGAAGACCCGGCGCGCTATGCGGGGAAGATGACCACGCGGCCGTGGACGGTGAAGATCGACGGCGCGTGCGCGAAGCCGGCCGACTACAACATCGACGACATGCTCAAGTGGTTTCCGCTCGAGGAGCGCGTCTACCGGTTCCGCTGCGTCGAGGCGTGGTCGATGGTCATCCCGTGGGTCGGCTTCCCCCTGGCCGACCTTGTCAAGCGCGTCGAGCCGACCGGCAAGGCGAAGTACGTGCAGTTCACGACGCTCATGCGGCCGACCGAGATGTTCGGGCAGCGTGACCCCGTCCTGCAGTGGCCGTACACCGAGGGGCTGCGGCTCGACGAGGCGTTGCATCCGTTGACCCTCCTGGCCGTCGGTGTCTACGGCAAGACGCTGCCGAACCAGAATGGCGCGCCGCTGCGGCTCGTCGTGCCGTGGAAGTACGGGTTCAAGAGCATCAAGTCGATCGTGCGAATCCGTTTCACGGAGTCGCAGCCGGCGACGGCGTGGAACCAGTCGAACGCGCGCGAGTACGGCTTCTATTCGAACGTGAACCCCGAGGTCGACCATCCGCGCTGGACGCAGAGTCGCGAGCGCCGCATCGGCGAGTTCTTCCGCCGCAAGACACTGATGTTCAATGGCTACGATCAGGTCGCGTCGCTGTATGCGGGCATGGACCTGAAGAAGCACTACTGACCGCCCCGTGCGCGCCGTACCGATGCGTTACGTCAAGCCGCTGGTGTTCGCGGCGATGCTGGCCCCGCTCGTGTGGCTCGTGGCGCGGGCGTTCACCGGAGGCCTGGGCGCCAATCCGATCGATCGGATCACCGACGAAACGGGCACGATGGCGTTGCGGTCGATCGTGCTGACGCTCGCCGTGACGCCGTTCCGCCGCGTCACCGGCTGGAACGAGGTCATCAGGCTGCGGCGGATGCTCGGCCTGTTCGCGTTCACCTACGCGAGCCTGCACTTCCTCACCTACATCGTGCTCGACCAGTTCTTCGACTGGACGGCGATCTCGGGCGACCTCACGAAGCGGCCCTTCATCATGGCGGGCTTCACCGCGTTCGTCGTGATGGTGCCGCTGGCGGTGACATCGACCGCAGGCTGGATCCGCCGCCTGGGCGGTCGCGCCTGGCAGCGCCTGCATCGCCTGACCTACGTCGCGGCAATCGCCGCCGTCGTCCACTACTGGTGGCTGGTGAAGGCCGACATCACCTTCCCGCGCCGCTACGCGATCGCGATCGGTGCGTTGCTGGCCTTCCGCGCCTGGCACGCCATCCGCCGTCGTCAGTCCCCGGCCCCCCTGTAAACCGCCGATGATGAGGGTCTGACCCGAATTGGCGCGACTCGCGCCCTCGAGGGGGCGAATTCGCCTCCTGCGGTTGTCGCTCCTGGCGCGAAGTGCCGGCCAATCGCCGTTTCCCTGCTGACAACTGGCGATGATGAGGGTCTGACCCCAATTCTGCAGCGGCGGCCGGGGGCCAGCCGCTGCGGGTTGACAAGTCGTCAGGGGACTGGGGGCGGGATGGTCTCGTAGTTGGCGACCATCAGGTTGCGGACGAGTTCGGCCATGCGCTGGTAGCCGGCCTCGCTGAGGTGCAGGCCGTCGCCGCTGAACCATCCGGCCTGCGTGCCGTTGTAGGTGAAGCCGTAGTGGAAGTCGGCCAGCAGGACCTGCTGCTCGGCCGCCAGGGCACGGATGCTCGTGTTGACCGAATTGATCACCGCGTTGTCGCACTTCGTGTACGACTGCATGCCGAGCGGACCCTGGTCGTAGTAGACGGTGATGCACGGCAGCAGCGTGCCGAGCATCACCAGCTTGCCGGCGCCCTTGGCGCTGGTCACCATGCTCCGCAAGTTCGAGATGATCGTCCCGCTGCTCACGCCGGCGTTGGTGTCGTTGACACCCTCCATGATGACGACCAGGTCATGGTTCGCCGCGAGGGCGCTCGGCAGCCGCGTGCGCCCGGAACCCGTCGTCTCGCCACCCACACCCCCGTTGGCGACGGCAATCGTGGGCTGAGCGGGATACTGCGCCCGCAGGAGTCCCTGCAGGCGACCCGGGTAGCCCCCGGCAGGGTCGTCGTCGCCGAGGCAACCGAGGCTCATGCCGATGAACGCGCAGTCGGTCGAGATGTAGCCCTCGGTCAAGCTGTCGCCAAACGCCAGGATGCGATCCGTCGCCGTCGCGGCCTGATACGTGAACGCGTTGGCCTTCTCGCCGACCAGCCCCTCGAAGTTCGTCACCCGCCGCGTGACCGGGCCCGCGGTGTTCGTCGGCGTCGTGATCAGCATGCGCGACGGCGACTGCACGGTGATGGACGTCGGCGTCTTGCTCCCGAGTTGCACGCTGACACCGACGAAATTGGCGCCATCGACCGTCAGTTGTGTCCCCCCGGTCGTCGGGCCCGTGGAGGGCGTCACCGACGACACGACGGGCGGCGCATAGGAATAGGTGAACGCCGCCGGCAGCGCCACGGTCGTGACGTGACTGGTGACCGACACCGCGACGGCGCCCACCGCCGCACTCGGCGGCGTGGTCGCGAGGATGGTCGTCGCGTTCAGGACGACGACATGCGTTGCCGGCGTTGTTCCGAGGTGGACGGTCGCACCGGCCGCGAAGTTGGTCCCGGTGATCGTGATGTCGGTCCCGCCGAGCGTCGAGCCCGCCGTGGGCGTCACTGCCGTGATCGTCGCGGCCGGCGGCGTGCCTGGCGTCCCCACCGTCCCGGTGAACGGCGTCCCCGTCGAACCGTGCCCGCCGAAGTAGCCCTCGCCCCAGTACACCGTGCGTTCGGCGACGAACGTCACGCCATTGGTCGACTCGAGGAACGTGGCGAACCGCTGGTTGCTCAACTCGGGATACTGCGACGTGGGCAGCGTGAAGCGTGACTGTCCGGGCACGGTGAACGTCCTGACGATGCCGGTGCCGTCTTCGCGCATGAACGTCGCCTTCAGCTCGAGGGCGTTCGTGCTCGAGTTGGCGACGAGGAAGTAGCTGTCGAACTGCAGGCCGCTCGCATCGAGCCCGTCTTCGGCACCCTCGGCAAAGCCCCACTTGAGCGCCTCGGCGACGACGCCGGGCGAGTTGTGCGCCTCGACCCACGCACCATTGGGTCCCCAGTACATGGCCCGCTCGGCGATGATCGGCGACGTGGCGGTGATCTTCACCGAGAACGCCGCGTCTTCGAGGCCGTCGATCTGGTCGACCCAGATGTTCTCGCGGCTGGTCGGCGCAATCGGATACACCTTGACGATGGGGGCCGCGTTCTCGCGCAGGAACGTCACCGTCGCGGTCGTCGCCGTCGTGCCGGGATTGGCCAGCAGGATGAACGTGTCGAACATGAACGACGGCGGCCCGCCCGTGAAGCCCTCGCCGAAGATCCACGTGGGCGACGGGGCGGTGATGCCCGTGCTGCCGTGCCCCGCCTCCCACGTCGTGCCCGCCGCAAAGTAGAGCGCCCGCTCCACGAAGACCGGCACGGCGTTCGTCGATTCGACCACCGTCGAAAACGCCTTGTTGGCCAGGGCGGGCACTTCCGAGTTGGGCCACACGGTGGCCCGCGCGTTCGGGGCGATGGCGAGGGGCGGGAACACGACCGTCGTCCCCTCGGGGGTGAGGAAGGTGACCTGCACGCTGGCCGTCGTCGTCGTGCTCGGATTGGCAATCAGCACGAAGTCGTCGAACATGCCGGTCGAGCCTTCGGCGAGGTACCACTTCGTCGCAGGGGCGAGTACTCCCTGGCTGTTGTGGCCGCCGCGCTTCGTGGCTGCGGGCCAGTACAGCGACCGCTCGACGACGATGGGCAGGTTGTTGGTGCACTCGACCACCGCCGAGAGTTCCGGGGCATTCTCGACGCCGGGGACGGTGTTCACGGTCACCGTCTTCCGGCTCGTGGCCGGCATGGTGAACGTGCTGGTCACCGGCGTACCCCCGCCGGGCCGCAGGAAGGTGATCGTGACCTCTGCGGCGGTCGCGTTCGGGTTCGCGATGAGGATCTGTTCCTCGAAGAACGTCCCGGTGGCGCCCTCGGCCAGATACCACTTCGACAGGGACTGGGCGGAGGCCGGCCGGACGAGTGCGAGCGCCACGCAGGCGATCAGGATGAGTCGCGAACAGGAAGACATAGGCGAAGCGTCGATGACCACGGGCGGGTCTGCCCAGGGAACGTGAACCGGAGCAGGGTACTAGCCCGGCTGGCGAAGATCAAACCCCGTCCGTACCCGGCCGGGCTACACTGCAGGCACCCATGTTCGACGCCCGCGCCTGCGCGTTCGTCACGGTGTTCCTGCTGGCGCGACCACTCGAGGCCTCGACCATCGTGGCCCGCAGCGACGGCGAACTGGTGGCCATGTCAGACCGGGTCGTGCACGCCCGCGTGGTCGAGGTGCATGCCGAGCCCGGACCAGGGCAGACCATCGTCACCGTCGCGCGCCTGCACGTCATCGAGGATTTCACGGGCGATCCGGCACCCGAGGTGACCGTTCGCGAGTTCGGCGGGCGCCTCGCCGGCCGCGTGATGCACGTCAGCGGCGCAGCCACCTACGAACTCGGCGCCGAGGTGCTGGTATGCCTCGAACGGGGACGCACTGGCTACTGGCGCAGCGTTGCGATGGGCTACTCGCGTTTCCGTGTCGTCCGGCCCCAGGGCCCGGCAGTTGCGAGCGGGAATGGTCGCCTGTCGCGATCGACGGGTGAGGCCGCCGTGATCGGGCCCGTCACAGACCGTGGCGACCGCGACCTCGACGAGTTCCGGCGCGTCGCCGGCGCCGTCACGGGCGCGCGATCCATCCGGCATCCAGACGTCGCCGTCGTACCCCGCGACGTGGCGGTGTCGGGCACCGTTGCGGCGGCGACACCCGTGTCGGGCAACTTCACCCTTCTGGCCGGCGGGGTGCGATGGAACGAGGCCGACCTGCAGCAGCCGGTGTCGTGGTTCAGAAACGCCGACACCGCGCCGCCGGCCGAGATCGGCGACGCCGATGCAGCCATCGCGCTTGCCCTGGAGGCCTGGACGGCGCCGCCAACCGCGTCGATCACCCTGACCTACGGCGGACTGCTGAGCCCTGGCGCTGGCGATCCCTATTGCGGCGCCGCCCACGCCGGCGCAGGGCTCGTCAGCTTCGAGGATCCGACCAGCGAGATTCCGTCGGGGACCCTCGCCCTCGGCGGCGGCTGCGCCGATGCGTTCGGCGGCAAGGTCGTGAACGGCACGCAGTTCGACCGGTTCACGCACGGCTTCGTCGTGCTCAACAACGCGGCCTCGCTGAGCACGACGATCCGCAGCGCGCTGAATCTCAGGCGCGTGATCGAACACGAGATCGGGCATGGCGTGGGACTCGGCCACTCGTCGATCGCGACGACGAACATCATGTATCCGTCGTGCTGCGCGGCCAACGCGCCGGTCCCACCGGCGCTCGGGGCCGACGACCTCGAAGGCCTCGCGTTCATCTATCCGCCCGACGTCGACCAAGACACGCTGCCCGACGCGTGGGAAGTGCAGTGGGGGCTCGACCCGGCCTCGGGCGCCGGCCACGACGGCGCCGGCGGCGATCCCGACGGCGATGGCGCCACGAACGCCGACGAACTCGCAAACGGCACCCACCCGCGGGGCTTCCATCGCCGGTACTTCGCCGAGGGGGCCACATCGGCGTTCTTCGAAACCGCGCTGGGCCTGGCCAACCCGCACGACGATGCGTCGGCCCACGTGTTGCTGACGCTGTGGCCTGCCGCGCGTCCGCACGTGCGGCACGCGGTGATTGTTGCGCCGCTCGCGCATGCGCGCGTGGTCGTCAACGAGATAGCCGGGATGGCGGGCACGGCCTTCTCGACGGTCGTCGAGTCGGACGTCGAGGTCGCCGCGGTGCGGATGCTGACCTGGAACCGCGCGGGCGAGCGCTACGGCGCGCACGCCGAACGCGCGACCCATGCGCCGTCGCCCACGTGGTTTTTCGCCGAAGGGGCCACGCACTCGGGCTTCGCGCTGTTCTACCTGCTCCAGAATCCCAACGCCTTCGAGGTCGATGTCGACATCACCTACCTGCGACCTCCGCCACTGTCACCAGTGACACGAACGCACCAGGTCGGCGCCCTCGCACGATCGACCGTGTGGGTCAACTTCGACGACACGCAGCTCTCGGCCACTGACGTGTCGGCCAGCCTCGTCGTGCGCGGGAACCACCCCATCGTCGCCGAGCGGGCGATGTACCTCGACCGCGATGGCGTGACGTTCGAAGCGGGCCACGCCAGTGCCGGAGCGCCTGCACCGGCCGCGGCGTGGCACTTCGCCGAGGGCAGGACCGGAGCGTGGTTCGACGAGTACCTGCTGCTCGCCAACCCCTCGTCGCAGGCCGTCGAGGCCGACGTGTCGCTGGCCAGCGCCGACGGCGCGCGCCTCGAGCGCCGTGTCAGCATCCCCGCGCAATCGCGCGTGTCACTCGACGTCGAACACGTCGATGCCGCGGTGGCCGACGCGGACGTCACCGCAATCGTCCGGGGACGAAACGGCGCGATGCTCGTCGCCGAGCGCGCGCTCTGGTGGGGAGGTTCGTTTGCGGAGTGGATCGAGGCCCATGCCAGCTTCGGCGCGACGATGCCGGCGGCCCGATGGCTCTGCGCTGCGGGCGAGGTCGGCGGAAGCGCGGCGGCCGATACCTTCGTCCTCGTGGCCAACGGTGCGATCGCGCCGCGCGAGTTCCGTGTCACGCTGCTGCCCGAAGGCGGTGGGGCGGTGGATGCGCCGTTCACCGTGGTGGCGGGCGGCCGCCTCACGATCGACATGCGCCAGGCGTTTCCGGGCAGTATCGGCCGCCATTTTGGCGTGCTGGTCGAGTCGGCCGGCGCGGCTCCCGACCTCGTCGTCGAGCAGTCGACGTACTGGAGTGCGTCAGCACTGTTCCGGGCGGGCGCGAACCACGGGTGTGTCGTGCTGCCATCCCCCTGACCGGGTCGCCCCAGCCGCGCGCGGGCTCCGGCGCTCGCTCCCCGGAGCCCCCCGCGCCGGGCTCAGCTGGCGAGCGCCTGGGCGGTAGCGCCCGAGGCGGCCGATGCCGAATATCTGGTCGCGCCCCGGCGTATACTGCTGAAACGTGAGCGATCAGGACTCCTTCACCCCGCCACCCCCAGGAACCGGTGAGCCAGCCTCGCCGCCGGAACGGGTGACGTACGGGCAAGGTGCTCCCCGGTTGCCGCTGGGACGAGCGGCACCCGTGCGCGCGCCTGTCCCAGACACCTCGCCCGGCGGCGGCCCCGGCGCGGCTGGCACGGCCGGATCGGTGCCTGGCGTAGGTGCGGTGCCGCCGCAGCTGGCCGCGATTCTCGTGCCGCTGACGGGCTCGTCGCGGACGCGCAGCGGCGAAGGCGCGCCCGCTGCCGCGCGGGATGCCGCCCCGGTGGCCGACATGACGTGGCCACCGCTTGAATCCGACATCGATGCCGTTGAAGTCATCGACCTCGACGCGGCGCGCCACGAGGCGCCTCCGGCGGTGCGCCCGCCGTCAGGACGTCCGGCCGGCGTCGCTGCGTTCTCGCGCCCGGCACCGACGCCGGTTTCATCCGAGACAGGTCAGCCCGTTCCCGCAGGGGCGACCGACACCGGCGGTGCGCTCGCGTGGCCACCCCCGGCTGAAGACATCGACGCGATCGCGATGATCGACCTCGAGGCCCCGGCCGCCACACACGGAGCCGTCGCGCTCGCCCCCTTCGAATTGCCGGCGCCTGCGCCCGTGACCGTGCCGGGCGTTTCGGCGCCGCCTGCCACCTCGCGAGCCGTGCCCGCGCCTCGCGCCTGGGGCCGGACGGCCGCAGGGGCCGTGCTCGTGGCCGTTGTGGCGGCCGGCGTCGGCTACGTCGTGACCCAGCGGGGAACGTCGGGGCCGGTGAGCCAGCCGGCCACGTTGGATGGGGCGGCCGCGGCGGCGCCACGGCCGGTGGAGCCGCGCGCCGAAGCGCCAGCCGCGCTGCCGTCGACGCCTGTGGACGCGCCAGGCGACACGGCG